>NZ_CVRT01000095.1 GCF_001261915.1 Halorubrum sp. SD626R | reverse complement strand
TCCCTCGCGCGTGCTCCTCGCGCCCGGTGGGCGCTCGGAGGCACGCGCCACCGCAGTTAGGTATATAAATGGCACACTCTCATACATCGTCCGTCCCGGGTCGCCCTCGGCGACAACGGCTTCAAGTGCGCGCTCGTCCGACCGGGTGTAAGCAATGGAGCCGCCGAACATCGAGCGGTTAGACGAGCGCACCGTCCAGCGCATCGCGGCCGGCGAGGTCGTCGAGCGCCCGGCGAGCGTCGTCAAGGAGCTGATCGAGAACAGCCTCGACGCCGGCGCGACGCGGGTGGCCGTGTCGGTCGAGGCCGGCGGCACCGAGGGCGTCCGCGTCCGCGACGACGGCGTGGGCATCCCTGCGGACCAGCTGAAGGCGGCGGTCGCGGAGCACGCCACCTCGAAGATCGGCGACATCGAGGACCTCGACCGCGGCGTCGGTACCCTCGGCTTCCGCGGCGAGGCGCTGTACACCGTCGGCGCGGTCTCCCGGCTCACCGTCCGGTCGCGCCCGCCCGACGCCGACGCGGGCGCCGAGATCACGGTCGAGGGCGGCGACGTCGGCGAGGTCCGACCCGCGGGCTGTCCCGAGGGGACGACCGTCGAAGTCGCGGACCTCTTCTATAACACCCCCGCCCGCAAGAAGTTCCTCAAGCGGACGGCGACCGAGTTCGACCGGATCAACACGGTCGTCACCGGCTACGCGCTCGCGAACCCCGACGTCGCGGTGTCGCTGGAGCACGACGGCCGCGAGACGTTCGCGACCGAGGGGAACGGCGACCTCCGGTCGGCCGTGCTGGCCGTCTACGGGCGCGAAGTCGCGGAGGCGATGGTGGACGTGGCGTGGGAGCTCGAGGGCGCCGATTCGGTCGACGCCGACGACCCTCCGGTCCGCCGCGTCACCGGCCTCGTCTCGCACCCGGAGACGACGCGCTCGACCCGCGAGTACCTCGCGACCTACGTCAACGACCGGTACGTCACCGCGAGCGCGCTCCGCGAGGCGGTGCTGGAGGCGTACGGCGGCCAGCTCGCGCCCGACCGCTACCCCTTCGCGGTGCTGTTCGTCGAGGTCCCGCCGGGCGACGTCGACGTGAACGTCCACCCGCGCAAGCTGGAGGTCCGCTTCGACGAGGAGCCCGCCGTGCGCGCCGCGGTCGAGGAGGCGGTCGAGGCGGCGCTGCTCGACCACGGCCTGATCCGCTCGACCGCGCCACGCGGGGAGTCGGCCCCGGATCAGACGGAAATCAACCCCGAGGGCCGCGAGACCGAGGCCGTCGGCGGCGCCGGGACCGACCACGAGCGCGCGGCGCTCGGCGATCGCGACGACGAAAGCGGTGGCGACGGCATCGACGACGCGGAGGCCCTCGACGAAACCGAGGCGGGCGCCGCCGAACTGGACCCGACCGACGACGACGCGTGGGCGGTCGGCGACGCGGGCTCGGCGAGCGGCGTCGAGGCCGGCGATTCCGCCTCCGACTCCGCGGGCGTCGACGGCTCCGCCGACCGCCCCTCGCCGCGGAGCTGGCAGTCGGACCCGGACGACGCGGCGGCCGATCCGGGCGACGACGGCGCGTCCACCCCGGGGAGCGACGAGGGGGAGGCGGACGGACTCGATCGGTTCGGTGACGCCGAGAGCGACGCGGACGCCGTCGCCGACGCGTCTGCCGACCGGAGCGGTCCGCCGACAGAGGCCCGTGCGGCCCCCACCGCGCAACGGACCCTCGCCGGCGACACCACCGAGGCCGCGGAGCGGACATACGACTCGCTCCCGCCGCTTCGGGTGCTCGGTCAGCTCCACGAGACGTACGTCGTCGCGGAGGCGCCGGACGGGCTCGTGCTGATCGACCAGCACGCGGCCGACGAGCGGGTGAACTACGAGCGCCTGCGGGACGCCTTCGCCGACGGCGCCGACGCGCAGGCGCTCGCGGAACCGGTCCGAGTCGAGCTCACCGCGCGGGAGGCGGCGCTGTTCGACGACTTCGCCGACGACCTCGCGGAGATCGGATTCCGCGCCGAGCGCGCCGGCGAGCGCGAGGTGACCGTGGAGTCGGTGCCCGCCGTCTTCGACGCCGCGCTCGACCCGGACCTGCTTCGGGACGCCCTCTCGGCGTTCGCCGGCGACGCGGCCGCGGGCGACGAACCGGTGACCGACGTCGTCGACGAACTGCTCGCCGACCTGGCGTGTTACCCCTCGGTAACCGGGAACACCTCGCTGACGGAGGGGCGGGTGGTCGACCTGCTCGACCGGCTCGACGCCTGCGAGAACCCGTATGCCTGCCCGCACGGACGGCCGGTCGTGATCCGACTCGACCGCGACGAGATCGGGTCGCGGTTCGAGCGCGACTACCCCGGTCACGCGGGCCGGCGGGCGGAGTGACCCGGCGAGGGAACCTCCCCGCCGACCGCGGAAAGGTACGTTTTAGTCGGCCGCCGCGGACCCGGGCGTATGGAACGCGTAGCGGTAATCGGCGCGTCGATGACCCGGTTCGGGCAGCGCGACGCCTGGGTGCGAGAGCTGCTGGCCGAGGCGGGCGCGGCCGCGCTCGACGACGCCGGCGTCGACGGCGACGACCTCGACCACCTGTACGTCTCGAACATGGCCAGCGGCGAGTTCGAGGGCCAGACCGGCGTCCCGAACGCGCTCGCCCACGACCTGGCGGCCACGCCGGCGTACACCGCCCGGATCGACCAGACTTCCTCGTCGGGGGGCGCGGGCGTGTACGCCGCGTGGCAGTCGGTCGCCTCCGGCGCGAGCGACCTCACCATGCTCGTCGGCGGCGAGAAGATGACCCACCGGACGACGTCCGAGGCGACCGACGTGATCGCGTCGCTCACGCACCCGGTCGAGTACAAGCACGGCGTCACGCTCCCCTCGTTCGCGGGGCTCACCGCGCGGCTCTACCTCGACGAGTACGACGCCCCCCGCGAGAGCCTCGGGAAGGTCGCGGTGAAAAATCACAAGAACGGCGTGGACAACCCCCACGCCCAGTTCCGGAAGGAGGTCGACCTCGACACGGTGCTCGACTCCCCGGTCGTCGCCGACCCCCTCCGGCTGTACGACTTCTGTCCGATCACGGACGGCTCCGCGGCGCTCGTGTTCTGCCCCGAGTCCGTCGCCGAGGAGTACGCGCCCGAAGGCGAGTACGCGGTGATATCGGGGATCGGCGGCGCGACCGACACCCACGTCGTCCACGAACGCGCGGACCCGACGACGATGGGCGGCGTCGTCGACTCCTCGGAGGTCGCCTACGAGATGGCCGATATCGGTCCGGACGACGTCGACGTGGCGGAGCTCCACGACATGTTCACCATCCTGGAGTTCCTCCAGAGCGAGGACCTCGGCTTCTTCGAGAAGGGCGAGGGGTGGAAGGCGGTCGAGGAGGGCGTCACCGACCGCGACGGGGGGCTCCCGATCAACACCTCCGGCGGGCTCAAGTCGAAGGGCCACCCGCTCGGCGCCAGCGGCGTCGCACAGGTGTACGAGATATATCAGCAGGTCACCGGGAACGCCGGCCCGCGACAGGTCGAGGCCGACACGGGGCTCGCCTGCAACGTCGGCGGGTTCGGGAACTGCGTGACCACCGCGATCCTGGAGGGAAGCCAATGAGCGAAAACACTCAGACGGACGAACCGACCTTCGAAGCCGCCGAGTACGCGGACGGGACCGTGACGTACCCGCCCCACACCGTGAGCCCGAACGGCGCGGAGCGCGTCGGGACGGTCGACCTCGCGGAGTACGAGGCCCGGGTAGTCACGTGGACGACGTCGACGGCGACGCCGCCGGGCGTCCGCGAGCCGAACACCCTCGCGATCGTCGAGTTCGACATGGGCGACGGGTACGACGGGCCGGTGGTCCGCGCGCTCGGGCAGGTCGAACCCCGCGAGGCGAACGCCGACGGCGAGGGCGCCGACGACGCGGGCGACGTCGACGTCGACATCGGCGACCGCGTCGAACCCGTCTATGCCGACGAACTCCGCGAGCCGGGCGCGGGGATCCGCGAACCGGAGAGCCAGGAGTGGGACGGGTTCCGGTTCCGGCCGGTCGAGTAGCCCGGTCGCTCGGCGGAGTCTCAGAGCCTGAACCGCGACGCGTCGGAGTCGGTGAGCTCGCCGAGCCGCTCCTCGTGGACCCCGTCGAGCGTGTACACGTCGGGCCGGTATCGGATCTCCTCGGTCACGCCGTGAGCGTCCCTGAGCCGGCGCCGCACCCGGTCGACGTCTTCCCGGTCGAGGTAGTTCGGCGTGAACACGAGCACGGCGTGGTTCGCTTCGCCGAAGGCCTCGCACCCGGCGCGGGTCGTGACCTTCGCGTCCCACACCCGCTCGGCCGCGACGTCGTCGACCACTGCCTCCCAGAGCGCGTCGACCGCCTCGGGCGGGCGCTCGACGAGCCACTTCCCGCTCAGGTACGTCGTCTCCAGCGCCAGTCGGTCGGCGTCGGCGACGGTCTCCGCATCGGCCGGGAGCGGTCCCCCATCGCACCCGTCGATCGTCGGTAGATCCGCCTCCCTCGTCGCCGCGGGTCGCGTCACGCCGTGTCTCGGGAAGTACCCGTCACGGGCCTGCCGCGGGAACCCTGTCACGTCCTTGACCCGGAGCCAGTGCCACCCCGGCTCGTCGATCGCGGTGGGCGAACGCTCGGTGACCATGGCTCTCGTTCCGTCTCCCGAGAGAAAACGCTCCCGGCGCGGGGGATGGCGGCGGGACGGTGTCGCTCTCGTCGCCCTCAGATCCGTCGGAAGTCACCGAGTCGGGTCCCGTTCAGCAGGTACGCGTCGCCCGCCGGGAGCGCGTCGGGGAGGAACGGCGCGAGGAACGACTGGCCGTCGACGTTGACCCACGTCCCTCCGGAGCGCTCGTTGAACGCCGGGAAGACGACGAGTTCGGGCGGGTCTCCCGTGGCGTCCGACTCGGCGTCCGCGTCGCCGCCCGTCCCCCTTCCCTCGACGAACGCCCCCGGATCGAGCCGGCCGCGGAGCCACGCGCGCTCGACGCGCGAGCCGCCGACCGCGTCCTCCAGCCGGACCTGCGGGTGCTCGTGGCCCATGCACACCACGTCGGCGTCGCACAGCGCCGGATCCGGCCAGGTGTGGCCGTGGAGGACGCCGACGCCGCCGGTCCCGGATCTACTGTCACCGTCGCCGCGATCGCTCGCCCCGATTACGCTCCCGCCGGTCCCGATCACGTCGAGGTCGTCCGCGAACGCCTCGGCGACGCCCGCGTCGTGGTTCCCCTCGACGAGCGTCATCGGGACGCGGTCGGTCACCGCGCGGATGAGCGCCGCCAGCTCCTCGCGCTCCTCGCCCTCCGGCGCCGCGATCCGGTGTGCGAGGTCGCCGAGGACCACGAGCCGGTCGGCGTCGGTCTCCGCGAGGAGGCCGCAGAGCCGCTCGCGGCGCTCGTCGGCCCGGTCGTCGAGCTCGACGCCGCGCTCGTAGCGAAGGCCGACCTCGATGCCGGCGTGGATGTCGGCGACGAGCAGCGCGCGCTCCCGGCCGAGGTCGGCCACGGCGGCGGGCTCGCCGACGACCGGCTCGACGCTCGGCGACGCGCCCGGCGCCATCAGATCGGCTTGAGCACGCCGTCGCCGGGCTCGTAGCACTTCCCGCTCATCAGCGCGTCCCGGATCGCGTCCTCGACCGCGTCGGCGGCGACGCCGTGCTCGGCCGCCACCCGGTCGACGACCGCCTCGCGGTCGGCGCCGTTCCCGTCGTCGAGCGCGTCCATGGCGTCGACGACGGCGGTCTCGAGGTCGACGTCGGCGCCCTCGTCGCCGTCGTCGGACTCGTCAGCGGCGTCCGGTTCCTCGGACCCGCGGTCGCCCGCCACTTCAGCCGGATCGGCCGAGTCGGCGTCGAGGTCGGTCGCCGCGGCGTCCTCGGGCGTCTCCTGTAGCTCCTCGGGGTCGGGCACGTCGATGTCGGCCTCCCCGGGCTCGTCGACCTCGGAGCCGGTCGAGAAGTCGGTACCGAACTCGGACTCGATCTCCTCGCGCTCCGACTCGTCGAGCTCGTACATCTCGTCGCTCGCGGGGTCGACGTCCTCCGGACCGGTCGCGTCCGCCGCGGCGTCGCTCCCGTCGTCGACGTCGGGCGTTCCCTCGGAGGCGTCGGGCGTTCCCTCGGAGGCGTCGGGCGTTCCCTCGGAGGCGTCGAGGGAGCTGTCGCCGGCGCCGCCGGTTTCGAAGTCGCCGAGTCCGCCGTCTCCGGCGTCCGCGGTGTCGTCGCCCGCGTCGCTCACGCCAGTCTCGGCCGCGCTCGCCTCGGCGGCCTCAGTCGGCTCGGTCTCGGGGTCGTCGGTCGCGCCCTCGACGGTCTCGGTCGTCCCGCTCGACGCGGTCGACTCGACCGATCCGGACTCGGGACCGGTGCCGTCCGGCGCGGTCGCCTCGGCGTCCGGCGTCGCCGCCCTTTCGGCGTCTGCGGTCGCATCCGTGTCGGTCGTCGCTTCGGCCTCGGAATCGGCGGCCGCTTCGGCGTCTCCCGACGACGCCGCGGCCCCGGCCGGCGCCTCGACCGCCACGTCGGTCTCCGGGAGCGGGCCGATCGCGGCGTCGCCCCCCGCGTCCGGCGCGAGGTCGAGCGGGCGGACCTCGTCGCGGTCGCCGGCGATCAGCACCAAGGCGTCGACGGCGAGCCGCCGGACCGCCTCGACGTAGGCCGTCGAGGTGTCGTAGTGAGCGATCGCCTTCGGGATCCCGGCCGCGAGCGACGCCGGCGCGCCGCCCGATTCGAGGGCGACGCGGAGCTCGTCGCCGCGGAGGTCGGAGTCGAGCGCCTTCGCGAAGACGGCGAGGCGGTCGAGCGTCGCCCGCGCGGCGGAGACGACCCACCGGTCGCGGGTGTCAGCGTCGACCTCGTTGAGGCTCTCCGGGCGGACCGAGGTGAACACGCGGTCGGAGTCCTCCGGCTCGAAGGTGCGCGCCTTCCCCGTGAGCGCGACGAACGAGGGCGGCTCGGCGCGTTCGAGGAACGCCTGCGCCTCCGGCTGGTACTGGCCGGCGTACGTGACGAACGCGCCGGAGGGGTCGACGACGCGCCCGCGGCGCGTCTCGTCGTTGACGCGCTCGACCTCGGTGAGCACGCCGGCGGTGAACAGCCGGTTCACGCGCGCGCCGGTCGGCGTGACCACGTAGTTCGGGGCGCGCTCCTCGTCGCTCTCGGAGTACGAGAGCGAGGCGTCGTCGAACTCGGCGGCGAACACCCGGTGGGCGACCTCGCGGGCGCCCGGCCCGTCGTCGCTCATTCGCCCACCTCCGCGAGCGCGGCGCGGGCGGCGTCGGCGGGGTCGTCGTCCGCGAGCGCGAACTCGGTCGCGTCGAGGTTGGCGCCGTAGTCGTCGACCGAGAGGCTTCCGCGCACGCGGTAGGCGCGCCCGACCAGCGAGTCGGCGATCGACTCGGCGACGACCTCCTTGTCCATCGCCTCTTTCGCCGCGGCGAGGGCGTCGTCGAGCCCGCCGCCGTACACCTCGGCGGTGAGCTCGTCGTCGAGGACGACGGTGACGGTGTCGGTGCCGTCGTCGACGATCGCCTTCACGCGCAGGTCGTCGTCGCCGTCGACGTCGCCGTGGCTCCGGCACTGGCCGTTCTGGACCACGCGGCCGCACTCCGGACAGCGCTCGATGAGCCCGGAGCCGTCGCGGATCTCTAAGACGTTACCGACGACCTCGACGTCGAACATCCCGCCGGAGGCGACCGCCTCGCCGACCGAGAGGCGGGGTGCGTCGTCGGCGACCTCGACCGGGTCGGGGAGTGGCGTCACCGTCGAGAACTCTGTGAGGTTGATCGAGGGGACGCCGCGGAACTCCCGGACGTACACGTCCTCGATCCGGAGGTCGGCGCCCGGCTCCAGCTCCGCGCGGGGCTGCCAGTCGGTGAACGGGAGCTTCGCGGTCGCGTCGCCGACGACGCCCTCCAAGATGTCGGTCTCGCCGTCGCGCCCGGAGATGGTCTTCTCGTCGACCTCCAGCACGCGGACCTCGACGTTGCGGCCGCGGTCGCCGGCGCTGATGTCGACGAGGTCGCGGTCGCCGCCGACCTCGCGACCGACCTCGACCGGCTCGTCCGCGATGGCGACGGTGGTCGAGTCGTTGAGGTTGAGCTCCGGCGCGCCCTCCCACTCGCGGACGCCGGCGTTGCCGATCGTCAGCGAGTCGCCCGGCTCGAACCCGAAGTCCTGCCAGGCGGTGTAGGAGATGACGCCCGTCTCGTCGGCGACCTCCCCCTCGCGGATCGTGAGGTCGTCGCCCTGGTACCGGATCGTCCGCGTCCCCTGCGTGAGGACTTTGACCGTCACCGTCACGCCGTTGTTGTCCGTCGTGATCTCGCCGACATCGACGGCGTCGGGGGTCGGCGTCGAGCCCCCGCCACCGCCGCCGTGCTTCCGGCGGACGCTCTGTTTCGCCTCGTCGATCGGGACGCTGTACTCCAGTAAGTTCTCCAGGTCGGCTTTGACCTCCTCTTTGTCGACGCCGAGGTCGGAGGCGAGCTCCTCGGCATGGCTGTTGACGTCCATCGGAGTCGACTTCGACGCGACCGCACAAAAGGATTCACCACCGGGGGGGCCCTGGCACACGGGCCGACGCGGTCGGTCCGGTCGGCGATCGCCCGGGCGGCGTCGGCGAGCAGGCCGAGCGGGCGCCGACGCCGGTACTGCTAAATCGTCCCCGCTCACAACGTGAGCCATGGACGAGATCGACATCGACGCGCGCGTCACGGGGGAGCGAACCGTCATCGACGTGACCGGGACCCGCGACGTCGCGGTCGTCGTCCGCTCCGCGGGCGGCGAGCGGATCTACCTCCCGCCCGAGAGCTTCGACGAGCCCGTGTCGGGGTCGCCGTACACCTCGCCGTATCAAGGCGGGAGCGGGATCGACGGCGAGGAAAGCCCGTACGGCGGCGATACCGGTAGCACGCGCGGCGTGATCGAGACGGCCGAGGGGTTCCGGATCACCCACCCGGAGACGGCGACCGAGTTCGACGTCTACCGCGCCGACGAGGCGTAGGGATCTTCAACCGCAGAGCCGGGCGTTCGCGCCCTACGCGACGTCCTCGTACACCGCGAGCGTGTCCTCCGCCACGTCCAGCCACTCCCGGCGCTCGTACTGCGGCGGCTCCTCGCGGTCGAGCGCCTCGGTGAGCCCGTCGACGATCGACTCCGAGTCCGTCTCGACCTCCACGAGACAGCCCTCGGGCAGCACCTCGGCGACGCCCGAGGGGGTCGCGACGACCTGCGTCCCGGCCTCCAGCGCCTCCGTGATCGTGATCCCGAACGGCTCGGAGTACGAGGGGGAGACGAACGCGTCCGAGGCGGCGTAGTAGTCGCCGAGCTCCGCCTCGGGAACGTAGCCGACGAACTCGACGCGGTCCTCGATGCCGAGCAGCTCGGCGAACCGCTTCAGCTGCTCGGTCTGGTGGCCCGACCCGCCGACGACGAGCGTCACGTCGCGGCCGCGGAGCTTCTTCATCGCGTACAGCAGGTGGGAGATCCCCTTCTGGTCCGTGTGTCTCCCGACGAAGAACAGCATCTCGCCGTCGATGCCGAGGTCCGCCCGGACGTCTTTCCCGGAGAACTTCGGCGTCGAGAACCCGTTGTAGACGACGCGGGAATCGGCGTCGTACAGCTCCCTGATGTCGCCACGGACTATCTCGCTGACGGCGATGTTCGTGTCGGCGGCGTTCGCGAGCCGGCGCTCGGTCTCGACCTCGCGGCTCGGCGGGTCGATGTTACGGTCGCTCGCCAGCGAGTGGAACGACGAGACCCACGTCGCGTCCGACGCGCGGGCGGCCTGTCGCCCCGGCGCGTAGCCGAACCAGTCGTGGGTGTGGATCACGTCGTGGTCGGGCGCCAGCTCCGCGAACCGGTCGCTGAGACGCTCGATGCGGGCGGCGATGTCGCCGTCGCCGGTCTCGACCGGTTCGAGTCCCGGCTCGCCGTCCGGGGCGAACTCCGCGGGCAGGACGAGAGTGGCCTCCACCCCGAGATCGTCGCGGAGCCCGGAGAACAGTTCGCCGACGTGGACGTCGAGCCCGCCGGTGATGTTCGGCGGGTACCCCCATCCCAGCATGAGTACGCTCGGTGGCATGCCTCCCCGTTTCGCGAGTCGGCACTTAGGTATGGCCCTCGTTCGGTCGGGGCGAGCGGTTCGCGGAGCGGAACAGACGAGCCGAAGGAGAATAGAACGGCGTCGAGGAGTCGGCTCAGGCCGCCCGGACGGCGTCGCGCAGCGCGCCGGTCCGGTCGGTGATCGCCTCGGCGGCGTCGGCGAGCAGGTCGAGCGGGTCGTCGGACTCCGACTTCACCGTCAGCACCGGCTCCGTCTGGCCGCCGGACTGCTCGGGGTTCATGTCGTAGGTCGCGGCCGCGACGCCGTCCGTCTCTAGGAGCACGCCCTTCAGCACGTTCATGAACGTGTGGTCCTCGCCGGCGATCTCGATGCGGAGTTCCGTGTCGGTCTTCTCGATGACCCGCAGTTCCATACTCGTGCGGTCGGGCGAGCGGCGTTTCAAGCTTTCGTCTCCCGGATATCGGGGGATGCGGACGATCCGCACGCCGCGAGAGCCTTTTAAGTGACGCGAATGGGGTCGGCGGTGTGGAAATCCGACGACTCTCGACGGACGACGACATTGAGCGAGCGATGCCGGTCTACGAGAAACGGGGGTTCGGACCGTATCGCAAGCGGCTGGCGGGACCCGTGAAGTGAGCCGTCGTTTATATGTCGTTCATCGTTCGGTCCGTGATCACTTCCAAAGCCCCAGTCGCTCGGCTACACGTCGTTGCAGTCGCTGTGACCGAGAACACCTCCAAAGCCCCAGTCGCGAGGGCGAAGCACGCCGCAGTAAGCACCACAGCGAGCGGTAGCGAGCGAGGAGCGCAACAAGGCGCGCGAGCCCTCGCGACTGCCCCTTTGAGTCCCACCCCGCACCGCAACCGCACCTCACACCTCCCCAGCCTCGCCGCTCGCTACGCTCGCGGCGTCCCTCGCACGCGCTCCTCGTGGCCTCACGGCCACTCGGAGGCGCGCGCCACCGCATTCGAACCGTCTTATCACGATCTCCATATATGAACAAGATCGTCGCCGCCGCTGTCGTTCATGGACGTTCACGTCGGCACCATCGCTCCGCGGGTGATAAACGGAAAAGTCGCGTGGTGCGTCGATGAGACGTTACTCGTCGGCGTCGACGGCCACTTCGTCGGCGTCGACGTCGACGGCGGCCTCCTCCTCGGCGGCGACCTCGCGCGGGCGCGCTTCGAGGGTCAGCTTCTGGACCTCGACGCGGCGCAGCGGGTAGATCAGCTTCGCCTCGCCGTAGATCGCCGAGGAGAGGTTCCCCTCGACGATCGCGTCGACGAACGCCTCGAAGGTGCGCTCCTCGGCGGCCGCGTGGACCTTGTCGATCATGACGCGGCGGATCGCCTTCTCCTGGGAGCGGTCGGCCTTCTTCGTCGTCAGCGCGACGGGCTGGACGCGGATGCGGTAGTCGTCCGTCGTCAGCACCGTGATCGACGCCTCGACTTTCGAGGCGCCACGGCGGACGAGCGAGCGCAGGTAGTCCCGCGTGAGCTCGTACTTGATGAACTCGGTGTACGCCGTGTCGCTGCCGACGTCGGTGATCTTGAAGGTTAGCTTCGTGTTGTTCGCGCCGGAGTCGCCGGTCAGCTCGCCGAGCGTCGTCGTGATCGTGCGGCCGACGACCTGGTCGGGCTCCTCGGCGAGGGTCTCGCCGAGCTCCTGCCGGTCGAACTGTTCGGGCGCCAGCACGGTGTACCAGCGCTTCTGTTCTCTGCTCTTGGATACGGATCGTTCGCTCATGTGTTAGTGTCTGTGTCGCCGTTGGTGTCGGAGCGGCGCGCTCCGCCGTCGGCCGCGAGGTGCGCCCTCGCGCGCTCGACGAGTCTGTCCGCGACGCGCAGGTTCACGACGTGGTCGTCCGCGGTCGCCCGCAGCCCGCCGGTGGTGGGCCGCTCGATCGCGCACTCGATCGCGTCGCCGTCGACGCGGGTGGCCATCGAGTCGGTCTCGTCCGGGGCGAGAGCGGCGGCGACGAGGGCGGCGTCGGCGTGGGTCGTCCGGACGGTCGCCGTCCGGGTCGGCCCGTCGCCCCGGGTGGACCCCCCGCTCGGAGCGGATCGCTCGGTCATAGCGCCTCCCTGAGCGCGGCGAGCGCGCCCGTGATGTCGCCGTCGGTCTCGTTTGTGCTAACTGCGATCCCGCCGCGGTCGGCGGTCCCCCAGCCGTCACCCTCGACTTCGCCCGCCGCCAACCGGCAGGCGTCTCCCAGTCCGAGGGGCTCGATGGCCGCCGCGGCCAGCCGACCCCCGGTCTCGTCGACCGCTATCGCGACCGGCTCTGGCGACCGGAAGTCGCGGACGAGCCGGGCGATCGTCGGGAGGACGGCGGCCGCGTCGTGCGCGGCGTCGCCGCCTTCGGCGCGGCCGGCGTCGACGCCCTCCGCGACGTCGACGCGGACGACGACGCAGCCGTCGTACCGGCCGGTCGTCGCGGCGTCGAGCGCGCGGTGCGCGGCGAGTCCGTGAGACCGCCACGCGTCGAGCGCGGCGGCCCCGAGGTCGTCGCCCGGGTCGGCGGCGAGCGCCAGCGCGACCCCCGTTCCGGGGGCCTCGCGGGCGAGCGCGTCGAGGACGTCGGCGTAGCCGCCGACCGTCTCGAACGGCGCCGCGTCCCCGACTGTCTCGTACGGTCGGAGCGCGCGCTCGACCGCCGCGGCCGATCGCGCGCTCGCCCCCTCCGCGTCGGCGACGTCGACGGCGACCAGCGACGCGAGGCGTCGGTGGGCGTCGTCGTCGAGGTCGACCGGGAGCCCGAGCTCCGCGAGCGCGGCGCGCGCGGCCTCGGGGTCGCCGGAGTACGGCGTCCGGACGAGCGTCGAGGCCGCGAGTCCGTCCGCGAGGTCCGCGGTCGGGACCGCGACGCCGGGTCGTCGACGGGCGCGGTCGGACGCCTCGGCGGCGTCGAGCGCGTCGGCCGAGCCGTCCGTTCCAGGGACGGAGCCGGCCGCGACGACGCCCGCGAGGGCGACGACGGGGTCCGGATCGACGCCGAGGGCGCGCGAGACCGCGAACGCGTCCGCGCTCGCCGGGCGTCCGGCGCCGGGGATCGCGTGCGGCCCGCGCGCTGCGCCGACGGTCACCGCGACGCCGTCGTCGGCGTCGTCGGGGACGGGATCGGCGGAGACGCGGACCTGGAACGGCGTGCCGACGGCTCGCAGCGCCCGGGCGAGCAGCCCCGCGGCTGCCAGCGCGTCGCCGTCGTCGGTCGCGACGAGCCGGGCGAACGGCGCGTCGGCGAGGACGTCGGCGAGGGCGTCGGGGGCGGGCGTGGCGGTCGTCGCTTCGGTCATGGGTTGGGTGTCGAGTGCGGTTGCGGGCGGTTCTCGTGTGGCCTGCGTGTCGCGTCGCGTTCGGTTGCGCGTCGGTGCGTCTCGTCGGTGTCGCTACTCGGCGTCGTTACTCGTCGCCGACCAGCTCGGCGGCGCGCTCGTAGGTGTACGTGAACTCCTCGTCGATCTCGTCGCCGCGGTAGTAGTTCGCGAGGCGGCGGATCTTCGACTCGGTGTTCTGGAGCGCGCGCTTGTTCTGGTGGTCCTGGCCGTTGTCCGCCATGTGCTCGCGGAGGCGGACGGCGCGTTCCATCAGCTTGTAGAGGTCCTCGGGGTACTCCGGCTCGGCGTCGTGCTCCTCGAGGATCTCGGTGACCTTCTTGCCGGTCGCCAACTTGACGTCGGGCACCGGAACGCCCTTGACGCCCTCGTCGCGCAGCTTGAGGCCGATGACGCTGGGGTCGTGGCCATGCTCCGCCAGTTCGACGACGCGGGATTCGATCTCCTCGGCGTCGACGTCGCTCCACTCCGGGTTCTCGTCCGTCGCCGGCTTGTCCGAACCGGACGAACCGCGACGGCGCGTGTGCATTCGTGCCATTGTCTGAAATTGGAACGGCACAACCACAACGTGACCGCGGCTCCGCGCGGCGCGGCTGTCGGGCGCTCGCGTCGCGCGAGCGGTCGGGGGCCGATCCGCGCGAACGGACCGGCCCGAGCCGCGACGCCGGAGGCGTCGGTGCACTGCTACATTCCCAAGCCGCGGGCGAAGAGGCCCCGGCGAGTCGGATCTGCAGCTGTGCTGTTCCCGTCCGTGACGACGACGGCGGGGTTCTTAAGCGTGTTCTTGTGGGTCGGGGCGCGCCCGAGCGGGAACCGATCGACCGTCGGCGGACGACGCGAGAAAGGAGGATTTAGGTGGACCCTCCGTCACCGAGCGCGTAGGAGAAACGCATGACGGGTCCCCCAGACGACGAGACGCGAGATCGGATCGACGACGAACTGCCCGACGGCGAACCACCCGAGGACGCGCCCGATGGCGCGACCGGCGACCCGGTCCCCGTCGCCGACGGCGGATTCGCCGACGAGTCGGCGGAGCCGCACGAGCCCCGCATCGCCTTCTACGGCGGGAAGTGGGCGAGCACGGTGCCGATCGTTTTCTTCATTTTCTGGGCGATCGTCCAGAGCGGGGTCCTCGGGATCGGCGACACGAACGGCCTCGTCATCGGCGCGCTCGTCGGGACCATCCTCGGGATGTTCCTCGTGCGCGGGGACTGGAAGGCGTACGCCGACACGATCTTCGAGGGGATGACCCAGCGCGTCGCCGCGACCGCGATCGTGGCGTGGCTGTGGGCCGGGATGTTCGCCGAGACGCTGCAGGTCGGCGGGTTCGTCGGGGGGCTCATCTTCGCCGCCGACGCCCTGAACGTCGGCGCGACCACCTTCCCCGCGGCCGCGTTCGTCCTCTGCGGCCTGCTCGCGACCGGGATCGGGACGGGGTACGGCGCCACCGTCGCGTTCGTCACTCTCTTCTTCCCGGCCGGGGTCCTCCTCGGCGCGAACCCGGTGCTGCTGTTCGCCGCGATCCTCTCCGGGGCGGTGTTCGGCGACAACCTCGCGCCCGTGAGCGACACGACGATCGTGAGCGCGGTGACGCAGGACGCCGACATCGGCGGCGTCGTCGCCTCGCGGTTCAAGTACGCGATCCTCGCCGCGGTGCCGGCGTTCGCCGCGTACCTGATCATGGGCTCGGTGCTCTCGGGCGCGAGCCTGGAGGGCGCGGCCGCGCTCCGCGAGTCGGCGACGGCGCCCGGGCTGGTCCACCTGATATCGATGGGCGTCGTCATCGCGACGGCGGTCGCGGGCCGCCACATCGTCGAGGCGGTCTCGTGGGGACTCATCGTCGCCGTCGCGTTCAACCTCGCGTTCGGCCTCTCCTCGGTCGCCGACATCCTCGTGTTCACGACCACCTCGCCGACGCCCGCCGCGGCGCTCCCGTTCGTGCGGGTCGGCGAGACCGCGGGCGTCGGCGGGAGCCTCTACTCGGGCGCGATCGGCTTCTTCCCGCTCATCGTGTTGACCCTGCTCATCGTGGCGATGGCGCAGATCATGATCCGCGGCGGCGGCTTCGAGGCGATCCTGGAGTTCCTGCTCGACTCGGTCGCGACCACCGTCCGCCGCGCCGAGCTGACGATGGTGCTCGGCACGGCGGCGATCAACGGGATGATCACGATCAACACGGCCGCGGAGATCGCGATCGCCCCGTACATCGCCCGGCTCGGCGAGAAGTTCAACATCAACGGCTACCGGCGCGCGAACATCCTCGACGCCAACACCTCGGCGCTCGGGTACATCTTCCCGTGGGCCGGCGGCGTGCTGGTGGGGTATCAGGTGATGGTCGGCCCCGACGGGCTCGGCGAGCAGTACGGCCCCGAGATGGTCGTCAACCCGATCGAGGTCGTGCCGTACGTCTTCCACGGCTGGTTCCTCGTCATCGTCTTCCTGCTGGCCGCGATCACCGGGTTCGGGCGGGAGTACATCCCCGACCGGATCTCCGAGGAGGTGTCGCGCGCGTGAGCCGCTTCGAGAAGTTCCTCGCCGGCTGGTCGCTCCGGAGCTCGACCCCCGACTACGAGCCCGGCGACGTGATCGAGGTGATGGTCACCGGTGCGGAGGGTGACAGGGCGATCGCGCGGATCGGCGACTCGACGCTGCGGATCGAGGGCGCGCCGGGGGACGCAGCCGACACCCGTATCCGGGTCGCCGTCGAGACGTGGGACGAGACCGCTCACCGCGGTACCGGGACCTACCGCGAGACGGTGGGCGAGAGCGCGTTCTAGACGATCGGCGAGAGCGGTTCGCTTTTTCATATATGGTTGACGCCGGACCAGCGGACGTGGTTGCCACTGGATCTCCGGTGAACACCGCCAAAGCCCCAGCCGCGAGGACGACGCACGCTCGCTGCGCTCCTCAGTCGCTCGTTTCATTCGCTCCCTGCGGTGCTTTCGTCGCCTGCGTCGTCCTCGCGGCTGCCCCTTTGAGTCCCACCCGACCGCTCCGCGCCTCACGCCTCCCCAGCCTCGTCAGTCGTCCTCCGCTTCGCTCCGGACGACTGACTCCATCGCACGCGCTCTCGCCGGCGGCAAAGCCGCCGGCTGTCAGAGGGACCTTCGGTCCCTTCCTACTCGCGCCTGAGGAGCGCTCGGAGGCGCGCGCCACCGCATCGCTTCCATCTCGACCGACGCGAATCGCCGCGGACCGGGGCGCTTTTTAAGTCGACTACCGAAGTACGGAGCGTGCTATCGGTCGAGCTCCACGCGCACTCCGCGCTGTCCTACGACGGGCGCGACCCGGTCGACCTCCTGCTGGAGCAGGCGGCCGCGGTCGGGCTCGACGCGCTCGCCGTCACGGACCACGACGAGATCGACGCCAGCGTCGAGGCGGCCGAGATGGCTCCCGACTACGGGCTCGTCGGCATCGTCGGCATGGAGGTGACCTGCGCGGCCGGCCACGTGCTCGCGTTCGGCATCGACGAGCGCGTCGAGAGCGGGCTGCCCTTCGACGAGACGCTCGACCGGATCCGCGACCAGGGCGGGATCGCGGTCGTCCCCCACCCCTTCCAGAAGTCCCGCCACGGCGTCGCCGCGCACATCAGCGACGAGCAGCTGGCGGGCGCCGACGCCCTCGAAGTGTACAACTCCCGGCTGTTCACGGGCCGCTCGAACCGACAGGCCGAACGGTTCGCGCTCCGGAACCGGATCCCGATGACCGCCGGCAGCGACGCCCACATCTCGGAGATGGTCGGGCAGGCGGTGACCGAGGTCGGCGCCGACGAGCGCTCGGCCGACGCGATCCTCTCCGCGATCCGCGACGGCCGGACCAGCGTCGTCGGGAAGCGCACCCCGTGGCGCGTCTCCCTCCGCCAGTTCGGCGGCGGGGCCAAGCGCCGCGCGCTCCGCGCGCTCCGCGCGCTGCGGTAGCCCGCGATGGCGGACGCTTCCCCCTCGGACCTGCGCGGCGCCGCTCCCGACCGCGTCCGCGACGCCCTCCGAGACGGCGATCCCCTCCCGGGCGGGCACGGCTTCGCCGGGCGGCTCGCGGACCCGCCCAAGCGCGACGGACCGGTCCTCGTCCGCGACGTCCTCGGCCGCCAGCCGCTGTTCGTCGAGCGCGCGGTCGCCGACTCGGTGACGGACCCCGACCCGACCGACCTCGCCCCGACCGATCCGAGCGCGTGGAGCTTCGATCGGAACGCCCTCGACGAGCCCGCGCCGGTTCCAGCCGGGAGCGTCGCGTCCGCCGGCGGGATCGAACGCGTCTGGCCGCTCCCCGACGGACCGCCGTCCGACCCGGATCCCGCGCAGACCGCCGTCGACGACGCGATCGCCGATGCGCTCGGAGGTCTCGCGGGCGGGCCGGGGCGACTCGCAGTCGCCTTCTCCGGCGGCGTCGACTCCGGGCTCGTCGCGGGTGGCGCCTCCGACGCGCCCTGTTACGTCGCCGGCTTCGAGCGGTGTCACGACGTCGCGGCGGCCCGCGAGGCGGCCGCGGGGATGGACCGCGACCTGCGCGTCGTCGAGATCACCCACGAGGAACTCCTGCGCGCGGTCCGCGAGGTCGCCGCCGCGACGGGTCGCCGCAACCCGATGGACCTCGCTATCGCGGTGCCGCTGTACCTCGCGGCGGAGGCGGCCGCGGCCGACGGAATCGATCGGCTCGCGGTGGGGCAGGGCGCCGACGAGCTGTTCGGCGGGTACAGCAAGGTCGTCGACCCCGCGACCGACGACCGGGTCGACGCCGACACCGTGCGGGGCGCCCGGACCGAGACGGTCCGGACGCTCCCCGACCAGCTCGAACGCGACGTGCTGGCGCTCCGCGCGGCCGGGATCGAACCGGTCGCGCCGCTGCTCGACGACCGGGTGGTCGCCGCCGCGCTCGCGCTCCCGGGCGAGCTGCTCGCGAGCGACGGGGAGCGGAAGGTCGCGCTCCGCCGCGCGGCGACCGGGCGCGTGCCCGAATCGGTCCGAACGGCCGACAAGAAGGCGGTCCAGTACGGCACCTACGTCTCCCGCGAGCTCGACCGGCTCGCGCGGCGGGCCGGGTTCAAGCGGCGCATGGACGACCACGTGGGCCGGTACCTCGACGACCTGCTGGCGGGCGACTGACTCGCGACGCGGTCGCTCCGCGATCGAGTTGCTTCGACGAGAAACGGCCCGTGAGGGCCGCTGCTGACCAAGCCGCCGTATGGAGTACCAGTCCTACGGCCGACGCCCGATCGTTCGGGCGTCTGGTGACGAATAACGGGGACCGATATAAAATACGGGGAATAGCGACAAATATGACTGACGCGGTCGGCGTATAGCTGACGATCGGGCACCGAAACGGCGTTTTCGGGTCAAATACGCCGGTCTGCGTGTCGGAAGGGAAACGAAACCGCACGCGCATCCGGCCCACACTCGACGCGCGGTCGACCGCGCGTCGAGTGCGACGCATCAACGGCCGCGGCGCGCCGGCGACCGCGACGCATCATCGCCGCGACGGGCTCGGTTCCGACCGGACGCTCACCGGACGAGGTACGGGTCGCTCCCCGCGACGAAGCGCCCGAGGTCGCTCTCGCGGCGGAAGTCGGTCGATCGCAGCTCTAAGAGCGCGTCGACGAGCCGGTCCGCGTCGCCGGCCTCCCACTCGGCGGGGTCCCTGATCGGGAGGACGAGCCAGCCGGAGCCGAGGAGTTCCTCGCCGTGGAGCGCCGCCATGTCGACCTCGGTCTTCCACGCCCGCGCCGTGTACTGTTCGAGGACGTGCTCGGTCGCCTTGGCGCCGACCGGGAGGAGGACGTGCGCGGCGATCGCTCTGAGTTCGGCGTCGAAGAACCGCTCCATGTCGTCGTACGACGCCGCGGTCGGCTCGCCGTCGGGCACGCACATGTGGAGGTACGAGAGGTACGTGCGCTCGGTGCGGACCGGTTCCGACTCCGCGTCCCCGCCCTCCGGCGCGGTCCCGTCCGGCGCGGGGCCCTCGGCGTCCCCCGCGATCAGCCCGCCCTCGGTCAGCGCCGAGAGGAACGCGGGCGACCACGGTTCGCCGGTGAACGGGACGCCCGTCGCGACGCCGCCGTGGACCCCGGGGTGGTCGCCGACGACGTGGAAGTCGGCGTTGGCGTCGCCGTAGCCGGGGACGAACGACCCGCAGTCCGGCCGCATCCCGAAGGGGTTGCGGGTCCGGTCCGTAACGTTCTGCACGCCACACTATAGGCGACGCCCTGGATAAATCCCGTTCGGTCCGCGGTCGGACGCCGGTCGGTCCGCGGCCGAACGAACTCGCTTCCCCGAACCGACCGCGACCGCGAGTGCCCCTACGGACCCCGAGCGCCCCAGATGCGAGGCGCACGAGGCACGGTGGTTACGCGTAACTTATGCAAACGAGCGGGGTTCACACCGCCGTGGATATGCCGATTCCGACCCGCCGCCCGCTATATTTCACAATCGTTAATTTATGACCCGAAACCGCATGACTGCGTCGGGTCTATCGGCTATCTCGCCCCGGAAAGTATTTATATACACCTCCGTTCCGGTCGTCCGAAGACCCATGTTCGACCGCATCCGCTCGGCGGCCATCTTCGGGATCCACCAAGCGACCGTCGCGATCGGTATCTCGCTGTTCCCGGTGGCCGTCTTCGCTCGCACGCACCTCGGAATTAACGTCCCCGTCGGCCGGCTCGTGGAGACCACCGGCGAGGTGTACGAGCGCGTCGAGGAGTAAGCGATCCCTTTTCGATCCGAGCCGTTCGTTATCCCTTCCAGCGGCCGCGCCGTCGCGGCGCGATCCGAGGTCTCCCTCGACCGGGCGTTCGCCGACTGCCCCCGCCTCGCGGCGCGGCGACCTCGTCGCGACGATCGACCGACGCGACGGCGACGCGACGGAGATGCGACGGAGACGCGCGGGCCGCGACGGCCCGCGACGAATAGGCCCGTCGGAACCGGCGGGCGGTCCCCGAAGGGTTGCCTTTATCAGCGCGCCGGGCCAACGGAGTCGTAATGCGAACACCGACTGGCGACCTCTCCGAGGGGACGGCCGACGAGCTGGGCCGCGACCAGCCCGTCTTCGGACCCGAACTCGGCGAGTTCGAACACAGCGAGCGCCGCGCGGCGCAGGCCGACGGCGAGGGCGAGATGAAGACCGGCACGACGACCGTCGGCA
>NZ_CVRT01000094.1 GCF_001261915.1 Halorubrum sp. SD626R | reverse complement strand
CATGACGGGAAACGATCCATTCACCAACGCGCTCGCCGGCATGGACAACGCCGAGAGCGTTGGCCACCTGTCGTACACGGTTGAGCCCGCCTCCAACATCATCGGCTCCGTCCTCGAGGTCCTCTACGACCGCGGGTACGTCGACGGCTTCGAGTACGTCGACGACGGGAAGGCCGGGAAGTTCGAGGTCGAACTGAAAGGCGCGATCAACGAGTGTGGCGCCGTCAAGCCCCGCTACTCGGCGGGAGCCGACGAGTTCGAGAAGTGGGAGAAGCGATACCTCCCCGCCCGCGACTACGGGACGCTCATCGTCACGACGAGCCACGGCGTCATGAGCCACTACGAGGCCCGCGAAGCGGGCATCGGCGGCCAAGTGATCGCATACGTCTACTAACAATGAACAGAGTCGAAATCGAGATTCCGGACGACGTCTCCGCCGAGACCGACCACCTCGAACTCACCGTCGAGGGCCCCAACGGGAGCGTCACGCGACGCCTCTGGTACCCCGACGTCGAGGTCACGGTCGAGGACGGTGTCGTCGCGATCGCTTCCGAGAGCGAGGACGCGAAGACGAACGCCACGGTCGGCACCTTCGAGAGCCACGTCGCCAACATGATCCACGGCGTCACCGACGGATGGGAGTACACGATGGAAGTGTACTACGCCCACTTCCCGATGCAGGTGACCACCGAGGGCGACGAGGTCGTCATCGAGAACTTCCTCGGCGAGCGAGCACAGCGACGCACCCCGATCCGCGGGGACACGGACGTACAGATCGACGGCGAGACGGTCACGCTCACGGGCTCCGACAAGGAGGCCGTCGGGCAGACCGCCGCCGACATCGAACAGCTGACGAAGGTGACCGACAAGGACACGCGCGTCTTCCAGGACGGCGTGTACATCGTCGAGAAGCCCACCGGAGGTGCCTAACCAATGGCCGAAGAACTGGAAGACATCAGCGGTGTCGGTCCCTCGAAGGCGGACGCCCTTCGCGAGGCCGGCTACGAGACGGTCGAGGACGTGAAGGCCGCCTCCCAGTCGGAGCTCTCTGAGGTCGACGGCGTCGGCAACGCGCTCGCAGCGCGTATCAAGGCCGACGTCGGCGGGCTGGAGGTCGACGAGGAGGCGGACGCGGAGATCGAAGACGAGACCGAGGAGGAAGAGGTCGACGAGGCCGACGCCGACGAGGCGGTCGAGACGGAGCTTCGCCCCCGCGGGCACGCCGACAAGACGCCGGAGCTGGACGACGAGACCGCTCGCGCGCTCGCACAGAAGCACCGCGAGGGGAAACCGCAGTTCAACCGGCAGGACTACCACAAGAAAAAGCGGATCCCGACGTCGTGGCGCAAGCCGCGCGGCGGGCTCTCCAAGCAGCGCCGCCGGATGAAGGCGAAGGGGCCCGTCGTCGAGGCGGGCTTCCGCTCGCCGAAGGCGTCGCGCGACCTGCACCCGAGCGGCTTCGAAGAGGTCCGCGTGCACAACACGGACGACCTCGATGGCGTCGACGGCGACACGCAGGCGGTGCGGATCGCCTCGAAGGTCGGCGGTCGCAAGCGCGAACTGATCGAAGACGAGGCGGAGGAGCGCGAGATCCGCGTGCTGAACCCGACCTACGTCGAAGTGGAGGTCGACGATGAGTGATCTGAAAGCGCAGAAGCGGCTCGCGGCGGACGAGTTAGACGTCGGCAAGGGCCGCGTCTGGCTCGACCCCGAGGCACAGGAGGAGATCGAGGACGCCATCACGCGAGAGGACGTCCGCGAGCTCATCGAGCAGGGCACGATCCGCGCGAAGGATGCGAAGACGAACTCCCGCGGCAAGGCCCGCGAGCGCGCCGAGAAGCGCTCGTACGGACACAAGTCCGGCGCCGGCACCCGGAAGGGGAAGGCCGGCGCGCGACAGAACACGAAGGACGACTGGAAGGCGCGGATCCGCGCGCAGCGCGCCCGCTTGAAGGAACTCCGCGACGACGAGGACGTCCTCGACGCCAGCGAGTACCGCACGCTCTACAACAAGGCGAGCGGCGGCGAGTTCGAGGACGTCGCGCGGCTGGAGGCGTACATCCGGACGCAGTACGGTTACGAGGTGACAGAGTAATGGCGACAGGACCACGATACAAGGTGCCGATGCGGCGCCGCCGCGAGGTCCGGACGGATTACCATCAGAGGTTGCGCCTGCTGAAATCGGGCAAGCCTCGCCTGGTCGCTCGGGTGAGCAACGCTCACGTCAGGGCGCAGCTGGTGACTCCCGGACCCGACGGCGACGAGACCCACGCGGCCGCCTCCAGCGAGGACCTCGCTGAGTACGGCTGGGAGGCCCCCACGGGCAACCTCCCCAGCGCGTACCTCACGGGGTACCTCGCGGGCGCCCGCGCCGTCGACGCCGGCCTCGACGAGGCCGTCCTCGACATCGGGCTCAACACGGCGACGCCCGGCAACAAGACGTTCGCAGTACAGGAAGGAGCGATCGACGCCGGCCTCGAGATCCCGCACAACGACGGCGTGCTGGCCGACTGGTCGCGTACGCGAGGCGAGCACATCGCCGCGTACGACGAGCAGCTCGACGAGCCGCTGTACGGCGGCGAGTTCGACGCGGCCGACGTACCCGAGCACTTCGACGACGTGCTCGCGACAATCCAGGAGGACCATGAGTAGACACAACGACGGCTGGGAACCGCGGACGCGACTCGGCCGCAAGGTGCAGAACGGCGACATCTCGTCGATGGAACAGGCGCTCGACTCCGGCCTCCCGCTGAAGGAGGCCGAGATCGTCGACCAGCTCCTCCCGGGGCTGGAAGACGAGGTGCTGGACATCAACATGGTCCAGCGCATGACCGACTCCGGCCGCCGCGTGAAGTTCCGCTGCGTGGTCGCCGTGGGCAACCGCGACGGCTACCTCGGCTACGCGCAGGCCCGGGACGACCAGGTCGGCGGCGCCATCCAGAAGGCGATCGACGTCGCGAAGCTGAATATCATCTCGGTCGACCGCGGCTCCGGCTCCTGGGAGGACCAGCCCGGCGGCACCAACTCCCTGACTCGCACGGCGACGGGGAAGGCCGGCTCCGTCACGGTCGAGATCAAGCCGGCCCCGCAGGGGCTGGGCCTCGCGGCCGCGGAGACGGTCCGGAACATCTTGGAGCTCGCCGGCGTCGAGGACGCCTGGACGAACTCCGACGGCAACACGCGCACGACGGTGAACCTCGCGAAGGCGACGTTCAACGCCTTGGAGAACGCGGCGCAGTCCCGCACTCCGCAGCACGCGCGTGAGGTCCACTACGACGAGGTGAGCGAGTGATGCAGGCGATCGTCCAGCTCCGCGGCGACGTCAACCTCGAGTACGGCGTCGAGGACACGCTCGACATGCTGAACGTCGGGCGCGTCAACCACGCGACGTTCGTCCCCGAGACGGACTCGTACCGCGGCATGATCACCAAGGTGAACGACGTCGTCGCGTTCGGGGAACCGAGCGTCGACGCCGTCGCGACCACCATCGCGCGGCGCGGCGAGCCGCTCGAAGGCTCGGCCGACGTCGACGACGAGTGGATCGACGACAACACCGACTACGCCGACCTGGAGGCGCTTGCCGAGGCGCTCGTCGCCGAGGAGACCACGCTGCGCGAGCAGGGGCTCTCCCCGACGCTGCGGCTCCACGCCCCCCGCGGCGGTCACGAGGGCATCAAGCACCCCGTGATCGAGGGCGGCGAGCTCGGGAAACACACGACCGAGGAGATCGACGGTCTCCTGGAGGCGATGCGATGACGAGCAAGAAACGTCGACAGCGCGGGTCTCGCACCCACGGCGGCGGCACGCACAAGAACCGGCGCGGCGCCGGTCACCGCGGTGGCCGCGGCGCGGCCGGCCGCGCGAAACACGAGTTCCACAACTACGGCCCGCTCGGCAAGTACGGGTTCAAGCGCCCCGAGGACGCCCAGACGGAGGTCCTCGAGGTCAAGGTCCAGAAGCTCGACGAGGACGCGGCGCTGTACGCCGCCGAGGGCCTCGCCGAGGAGGACGGCGACGCGTACGTCGTCGACGCGCGCGACGTCGTCGACGACGGCCACGACGCCGACGTCGTGAAGGTGCTCGGCGGCGGACAGGTCCGCCGCGAGCTCCGCGTCACGGCCGACGCGTTCACCGCCGGCGCGGTCGAACTGATCGAGGAGGCCGGCGGCGAGGCGACGCTCTCCGAGCGCGCCGAGGCCGCTGCCGAATCAGAAAACACTTCAGACGACGAGACTGACGAGGCGTAATCATGAGCTGGAAGGAGGCCGCCGAACCGGTGCTCTCGCGGATGCCCGTCGTGGAGCGACCGGCGGGTCACGTCCCGTTCAGACGGAAGCTCACGTGGACGGCCGGCATCCTGATCGTCTACTTCTTCCTGACCAACATCAACCCGTTCGGGTTGGCGGTCGGGCAGGGGTCGGACTTCTTCGGGCAGTTCCGGTCGGTGCTCGCCGGCTCGTCCGGCTCGCTGCTGCAGGTCGGTATCGGACCGATCGTCACGGCGTCCATCGTCCTCCAGCTGTTGGGGGGTGCGAACCTGCTGGGACTCGACACCGACGACCCGCGCGACCAGGTCCTGTATCAGGGCCTCCAGAAGCTGCTCGTGATCATCGTGACGGCGCTGACGGCGGCGCCGATGGTGTTCACCGGCGGGTTCCTGCCCGCGGATCCGGCCGTCGGGCAGACGCTCGGTATCGGGACGTTCGGCGTCGAGGCGCTGATATTCGCGCAGATCTTCGTCGGCGGCGTCCTCCTTCTGTTCATGGACGAGATCGTGAGCAAGTGGGGCGTCGGCTCCGGCGTCGGGCTGTTCATCATCGCGTCGGTGAGCCAGCAGATCGTCGGCGGCTTCTTCAGTTTCTCCGCGCTCGGCGCGCGCGGCTTCTTCGCGAACTGGTACGCGATCGCCACGGGCGGTACCCAGCTGGGGTCGCCGTTCACGTCGGCCGGGCTCGAGTCGCTGCTGTTCGCGCCCGGGAACGTCCTCGCGCTGTTCACGACGGTGTTCATCTTCGGGATCGTCGTCTACGCGGAGTCGGTCCGCGTCGAGATCCCGCTGTCGCACGCCCGGGTGAAGGGCGCGCGCGGTCGGTTCCCGGTGAAGCTCATCTACGCGTCCGTCCTGCCGATGATCCTCGTCCGCGCGCTGCAGGCGAACATCCAGTTCGTCGGGCAGCTCCTCTCCTCGCAGTGGGCGGGGATGCCGGCCTGGCTCGGGGTGTACGGCGATCAGGGGCAGCCCACGTCCGGGCTGTTCTACTACCTGAACCCCATCCAGCAGCCGGAGCAGTGGATGTGGTTCCGCGGCGCGGCGACCGGCGAGCCGTGGATGATCGCGATCCGGCTCGGGATCGACCTCACCTTCATGATCGTCGGCGGGGCGATCTTCGCCATCTTCTGGGTCGAGACCACAGGGATGGGCCCGGAGGCGACCGCGAAGCAGATCCAGAACTCCGGGATGCAGATCCCCGGGTTCCGTCGGAACCCGCAGGTCGTCGAGAAGGTGATGGAGCGGTACATCCCGCAGGTGACCGTCATCGGCGGCGCCCTCGTCGGGTTCCTCGCCGTGATGGCGAACCTGCTCGGCACCATCGGTTCGGTCTCCGGGACCGGCCTGCTGCTCGCGGTCTCGATCACGTACAAGCTGTACGAGGAGATCGCCGAGGAGCAGCTGATGGAGATGCATCCGATGATGCGCCAGATGTTCGGTAACGAGTAGCGCCGCTCTCTCACTCTTTTTCTCATATCGACACCGCTTGCTCCCGGAGCGGATCCGCTCTGCGACGGCCGTCCCGCTTCCCGGTTCGTTCGCGGTAGACGGGAGCGCCAGCGCCGTGAGTAAACCATATTACGGTCTGGCGGGTACGACGAGACATGACGCTCCTTCGACGGCGCGACTCGGTATCGACCGGAACGGGAGGCAGTCGACCGTGAGCCACCACCTCGACGAGATCGACCGGCAGATCATCCACGCGCTGATGTCGGACGCGCGGAACACCTCCGCACCGATGATCGCGGAGGAGATGAACGTCTCCGCGGGGACGGTCCGGAACCGGATCGAGCGCCTCGAAGAGGCGGGCGTGATCCGCGGCTACACGGCCATCGTCGACTTCGAGCAGGCGGGCGGGCGGCTCACCTCGGTGTTCATGTGCACCGTTCCCGCCGATGAGCGAGAGCGGCTGGCGCTCGCGGCCCGCTCCATCCCGGGCGTGATCAACGTCCGCGTGCTGATGGCGGGGCGCCGGGACCTGCAGGTGGTCGCGGTCGGCGAGGAGACGAGCGACCTCCGCGAGATCGCGCGCGCGCTCTCCGGCCTCGATATCCGTATCGAGGACGAGGAACTGCTCCAGACGGAGCTGCACACCCCATACTCCCGGTTCCTCTCCGACGACGCGGAGGGATCGGTAGTCACGGACACCGTCACGCTCGCGGACGGGACCGCCGTGATCGAGGTGTGCGTCACCGACGACGCGCCGATCGTCGGCCACTCACCGTCCGAGGCCCGCGCCGACGGCCTCCTCTCGGACGACACCGTCGTGACGTCGATCGAGCGCGACGGCTCGATCATCCATCCGGTCGGCGACGTGTCGATCCGTCCGAACGACGTGGTGACGGTGCTTCCGAAGGAGTCGTCCGAGGACGACGTCCTCGACGCGTTCCTCGCCGACGGCGACGAGCCCCCCGCGGCGACGTCGTGAGTCTCGCCGTTTTTTATTCCGCGCGCTCAACGGTCCGCCATGGCAGACACGATCCTCGTTCCGCTCGAACTCCCCGACCCGGAGCCGCTGTCTCCGGTGCTGATCGAGGACCTGGCGTCGCTCAACGTCGTGGTCCTCGGCCACTACGACCTGCCGGAGCAGACCCCTGTCCGCGACGCGCGCGAGCAGTTCGGCGAGGCGGCGCAGGCGACGCTCGACGAGATCGCCGGCGCCTTCGCCGACGCCGGCGCGTCCGTCCGGACGCGACTGGTGTTCGGGAAGGACCGGGCGGCCGCGATCCGGCAGGTCGCGACCGAGGAGGAGTGCGCCGCCGAGCTCGACCCCGCCCCGACCGAGGGGATCGGCCGGATCCTCGTGCCGCTCCCGGACGTCGCCGAGTTCGATCGCCTCCCGAGGTTCATCCGGGTATTGAGCGAGGACGGCACCCAGCGGATCACCCTGTTCCACGTCGTCGAGGGCGAGGAGCGCCGCGAGCGGGGCGAGGCCGTCGTCGAGGAGACCCGAGAACGCCTGATCGCGGACGGGTTCGACGCCGACTCGGTCGACACGCTGGTGGTCGAGGGCGACGGGCACGACGAGGAGATCCTCCGCGTCGCGGCCGACTACGACGCGGTCGTGATGTACGAGCCGGAGTCGAGTCTCGGCGACCGCGTCTTCGGGACGCTGGCGGACCGGATCGCCGACGAGACCGGCGACCCGGTGATCGTCGTCAACCGGGACTACTGACCGCGTCGGCTCGTCCGTCGCCCCTCGCCGTCCCTCACTCCGGCTTCGTCGAGGGGACCCCATCGTCCTCCTCGCCGCGACGGGCCTGGAGGATCGTCCCGATCGCTCCGGTTCGGTCGGTCCGGGGTCGGCCGTACACGAGGTAGACGAGCGCGCTCCCGACGATGATCCCGGCCGCCCCGAGGATCGGGACGGTTCCCATCTGCGTGAGCAGGGCGAGTCCCGCGAGGAAGCCGAACACCTGGACGAACGGGTAACCGGGCGCCGTGAACTCCGGGTCGTAGGAGGGGGCGTCGGCGACCCGAAAGGCGACGAGCGCCATGTTCTCGAACGAGAAGACGAGGATCTGGAACGCGCTCGCCAGCTTCGCCAGCTCGATCACCGGGACGAACCTGATGAGGAGGACCAGCACGATTCCGGTGAGCAGCACGGCGTTGCGCGGCGTCTTGAACCGCGGGTCGATGGCCCGGAGCGCGGGCGGCAGGAGGTCGTCGCGGCTCATCGCGAGCGGGAACCGCGAGGAGGAGAGAACCCCGGCGTTCGCCATGCTCGTGAGCGCGATGACGGCGATCACGGAGATGAAGAGCACTCCGGCACCGCCGAGGAGCGCGCCCGCGCCGTCCGCCATCGGCGTGAGCGACGCCGTTCCGCCCGGTCCCCCGGTCCGCAGGACTTCCGGGTCGCTCAGACCGATGATCGCGCCGACCACGCCGATGTACAGGACCGTCATGATCGCCATCGACCCCAGCATCGCCCGCGGGAGGTTCCTGCCCGGGTCCTTCACCTCCTCGGCGACGCTCGCGATCTTCGTGACGCCGGCGTACGAGACGAAGACGAAGGCGGCGGCGGTGACGACGCCGAGGTTCCCCTCGGTCCTGAACGGCGCGTAGCGCGCGGTGTCGGCGACGAACCCCGCGTTGACGACGTACGCGACCAGCCCGGCGACGACGAGGGTAACGATGACCGCCTGTATCCCGCCGCTCATCTTCGTCCCCGAGACGTTCAGGGCGACGACGAGGACCGCGAGCGCCAGCGCGACGTACACCACCGCCCCCTGCGAGAGCGGCGCGAACAGCAGCAGGTACGCGCCGAGTCCGACGAGCGCGAACGAGCTCTTGAACACCAGCGAGAACCAGGCCCCGATCCCGGCGATCGTCCCGAACAGCGGGCCGAGCGCGCGGTCGATGTAGAGGTACGTCCCGCCCGATTCCGGCATCGCCGTCGCCATCTCGGCCTTCGACAACGCGGCCGGCAGGACGACGAGCGCGGCCAGCACGTACGCGAGGATCACCGCCGGTCCGGCCTTCTTGTACCCCAGCGCCGGCAGCACGAAGATCCCGCTGCCGATCATCGCACCCATGCTGATCATCATCGTCGGGTACAACCCGAGACTCCGATCCAGATCGTGCTGGCCCATGCGTCTGGGATCGAGTAACGGCTGCCCGGCTTTATCCCCTTCGGAATACCCAAAATAACCGCACCCAAATTACGCATTCAGGAAATCGAAAGCGCAGAGGAAGTTTGCCGTCGTCGACCGGTCGTCCCGTCGGCGGCGACTACGAGTCGCCGTCCCGATAGTCGATGTCGTCCCGCTCTTCGGCGTCGTCCCCGTCTCGCTCTTCGGCGTCGTCCGCCTCCTCGTCGAGCGTCTCTTCGACCTTCTCGCTCACCGTCTCCTCCACTTTTTCGCCCACCGTCTCCTCGACGGTCTTCTCCACGGTCTCCTCGACCGTCTCTTCCACCTTTTGATCGACCGTTTTCTCGACCGTCTCCTCGACCTTCTCACCGACCGTCTTCTCCACGGTCTCTTCGACGGTCTTCTCGACGGTTTCACCGACGGTCTCTTCGACCTTCTCGCCGACCGTCTCTTCCACGGTCTTTTCCACCGTTTCGCCCACCGTCTCCTCGACTTTCCCGGTCACCTCCTCGCTGACGGTGTCGCTGACGTCGTCGGCGACGCCGCTCACCTCCTTGTTGACGGTGTCGCCCACGGTTTTCTCGACCGTCTCTTCGACCTTTTCGCCCACCGTCTCCTCGACTTTCTCGCCCACGGTCTTCTCCACTTCTTTACTGACGGTCTCACCAACGCTCTTCTCCACCTCCTTGCTGACGGTCTCGCCGACGCTCTTCTCCACCTCCTTGTTGACGGTGTCGCCGACCGTCTTTTCGACCTCCTTGTTGACGGTCTCGCCGACGCTCTTCTCCACCTCCTTGCCGACCTGGTCGGCGACCTCGCGCGTCATCCAGTCGGGGTCGAACCGGGCCATCTTCCAGACGACGTGGACGACGTAGGAGGCGAACACCCCGATCCCGAACGCCACCCCGACGTCGGTCCCGTTCAGCGTCGCGATGAGGACGATCGACAGGACGATCAGCGCGCCGTAGGCGAGGTCGGTGAGCGCGTCGACGCGGGCGGGGCTCACCATCGCCGATCCGCCCCTGCGGTCGCGTCGCGTTCGCGCGTCGGACGGCCGATCCGTTCTCGGTCGAGCGTAGCGTGCATCAGTGTGTTCGTCTATCCGCGGTGACGGGCTAAAAGCCCCGCTTCGCGGCCGCGCCGTTCGCGAGCGGGAAGAGATCGCGCAGGAGGCGCGAACGGGCCGTCGATGAGGGGCCTCCGGCGGAGCGCGGTCCTTTTGTGCGGGACGGCCGACGCCGAGGTATGGACATCGAGGAGGGCGGTCTCACCGTCTCCGTCCCCGAGGCCCGCGACGGGGCCAGCGAGGGCACCGGCGGCGGGGTCTTCTTCAACCCGACACAGGAGCTGAACCGCGACGTCACCGTCGCGGTGCTTCGCGCGTACCGCGATCGGGAGCCGCGCGCGGCGTCGTACCTCGACGCGATGGCGGCCTCCGGGGTCCGGGGAGTGCGCGCCGCCGCCGAGGGGTACGACGTCACCTGCGCCGACGTCGACCCGGACGCCGTCGACCTCGCGGCCGAGAACCTCGCCGCCAACGACCTCGACGGGGAGGCGGTCCACCGCGACGTCAACGCGCTGCTGTACGACGAGGGCCCGTTCGACCTCGTCGACCTGGACCCGTACGGGACGCCGATCCCCTTCGCGGACGCCGCGCTCGCGAACGCGCGGAACCTCGTCTGCGTCACGGCGACCGACACCGCCCCGCTCTGCGGCGCCCACCTCAACAGCGGGATCCGGAAGTACGGCGCCGTCCCGCGCAACACCGACTACCACCCGGAGATGGGGCTCCGGACGCTGATCTCCGCACTGGTGCGCACCGCGGCCCGCTACGACAAGGCGGCCACCCCGATCGTCTCGCACGTCTCGCGTCACTACGCGCGGACCTACCTCGAACTCGATTCGGGGGCGCAGGCGGCGGACGCCTGCGTCGACGAGCTGGGATACGTCGACAACTGCGAGGACTGCCTCTGGCGAGAGGCGACCCGCGGGCTGATCGCCGATCCGGTCGAGACGTGCCCCGTCTGCGGGGGCGATCGGGTGCTCACGGCCGGGCCGCTGTGGCTCGGTCCCGTCGCCGACGCCGACTTCGCGCGTGCCGTCCGCCGCGAGGTGACCGACGACATGGGCGAGGCGAAGCGCGCGCGCAAGCTGCTCGGGACCGTCGCCCGCGAGCTCGACACCCCCACGCATTACGACCAGCACCGGCTGTACAAGGCGTGGGGCGAGCCCGCCATCGGCATGGAGGAGTTCGTCGATCGCCTGCGCGGCGCCGGCCACGAGGCCAGCCGCGCGCACTACCGCGGCACCGCCGTCAAGAGCACGGCGTCGATCGCGGAGATGCGGGCGGCGGTCCTGGACGGCGGGGACGACGCGGACTGATCCCCGACCCCGAGCCCCGGCCGCACCGCCCCGCTTTTGTCGGCCTCGGCCGAACGAAGAGCCGTGCCCCGACACTCGACCACCGCCTTCGGTACGGCGCGTCGCGTCGTCGACGTCGCGATCGACCGGCAGGTGACGTTCCTCGCCGCCGCGATCGCCTACTACGCGTTCGTCTCGCTCGTCCCCGCGCTCCTGCTGCTCGTCGTCGTCGCCACCGCCGTCTTCGGCGAGGTCATCGCCGGCGAGCTGGTCGCGTCGGCCGGCGGTTTCCTCACTCCCGCGGGCGAGGAGGCCGTCACCGGCGCGGTCTCCTCGGCGGGCGGTCGGACCGGCGCGGGCGTGCTCGGCGTGGCCGTGCTGCTCTGGTCGACGCTGAAGGTGTTCCGCGGGCTCGACACGGCGTTCGCCGAGCTGTACGGCGTCAAGGAGCCGCCTGACTTCGCGAAACAGCTCACCGACGCCGGCTCGGTCGTCCTCGGCGTCGGCGTCGGCGTCGGCGTGATGGTGATCGTCGGCGCGTTCGTCGCGGCCGCCGACGCGGTTCCCACCGTGGAGGCGGTCAGCATCCTCGTGTTGCCCGGCTTCCTCGCGGTCGTCTTCCTCCCGATGTACTACCTGCTCCCGCAGCCCCGGATCGGGCTCCGGGAGGCGCTGCCCGGCGCGGTCGTCGCCGCCGTCGGCTGGACGCTGCTGCAGACCGGCTTTCAGGTGTACGCGGCGAGCGCCGGCCAGTTTCAGGTGTACGGCGTCATCGGCGGGATACTGCTGCTCGTCACGTGGCTCTACCTCGCCGCGGTCGTCGTCGTGGTCGGCGGGGTCGTCAACGTCGTGCTGTCCGGGCGGGACGGGATGTCCCCCGCGAGCGGGGCCGGCTTCGGGGGCGGGTCGGCGACGGTCACCCCCGCCGCGGACCGGCAGTTACAACAGGACCGCGGCCGACCCACGGGTATGAACGGCGAGTCGGACGGCGCTGACGACGCCGGCGACGAGGAGCGGCCGCAGGGGGCGCCGGACGTCGCGGCGCTCCGGGAGGAGGTCGGGCGGCTGCGGGCGGAGTTCGACGAGTTCGAGGACGACGTCGAGCGGCGCACCGTCGACAAGCCCGCGGTGGAGTCGGAGCTGAAACGCTACGTCCGGTCCCGGATGCGGCGCGGTCACGCCCGCGGGTGGGGGCCGTACCTCGTGCTGCTGTACGGGACGGTGCTGATACTCGGCGCGTTCTCCTTCCTCGACGGGCTCTACGCCATCGCGGCGATGCTCATTCTCGGGCTGTCGACGCTCGGGCTGTACACGCTCTTCATCGTCGTCGGCATCGGGCTCAACCTCCTCGAAACGCCCGGAAAGGCGCTCGACTGCGCCCGCGACCGGGGCGACGACTGAGCCGTGACCGGGCTCGTCTCCGCGGAGCGCGGGGTCGGCGAGACCGCCCTCGTCGACGCGCTCCCCGAGGTCGTCGTCGTCCTCTTCGCGGCCGTCACCCACCTCGCCGACCCGTGGTTCCTCTTCGGCCTGCTGGCGGTCGCCTACTGGTTCGCCGGCGACCGGCTCGCGGCCTCGCCGCGCCGCGCCGGCGCGACTGCGATCGCCGTCGTCACCTGTGCGTACGCCGCCGTCGCGCTCGGCAAGGCGTGGTTCGCCGTCCCCCGGCCGCCGGGCGCGATGCCCCCGGCCGACGTCCCGACGTGGCTCCCCGCCCTGCTCTCGGGCTGGTACGAGGCGCAGGTGCTCTCCGACGGCTTCGGCTTCCCGAGCGGCCACGCGACCGGGGGCGCGGCGGCGTACCTCGCGCTGGCGCTCGTGTACGACCGGGCGTGGACCGGCGGGCGACGGCTGCTCGCGGCCGGCGTCGTCGCCGCCGCGGTCGCCGCCTCGCGGGTGGTAATCGAGGTTCACTACTTCGTCGACGTGCTCGCCGGCGTCCTCCTCGGCGGGGGCGTCGTCGTCGGTGCGCTGTGGCTCGCCGGCGACCCGCGGCTCCCCGGACGGAACTCCTCGTCGGCGAGCTCGGCGACGGAGCCGACCGCCGCGCTCGACCCGACGCCGGCGTTCCTGCTCGCCGCGGTCGTCTCGCTCGCGGCGGCCGGGGTCGCGCTCGCCGGCGGACACACCGGCGAGGTGGTCGAGGCGGGGATCGGCATCGCCACGGGCCTCGGCGGCGCGGTCGGCTGGCGGCTCGTCGCCGGCGACGAGCCGTCGGTTCCGGTCCGGATCGCGGTCCCGGCGCTCGCCGTCACCGGCGCGCTCTGGGTGGGCGCGTACGCGCTCGCCGACTCGGTCGTCGTCACGCTGACCGCGACGACCGCCGCCGTCGTCGCCGTGGTCGCCCTGCCCGCGCTACCGAAACGGATCGGTGCGATCCGTCCGGACCGCGGCGCGGGCGGCTGGTCGAACGGAAATAACTGAGGAAGAGACGGAACCGGAAGAGCGAACGCGGACCGGCCTAGAACGTCTCCAGGTAGCGGTCTTCCTCCCACTCGGAGACCTGGGTGAGGTACTCGCTGAACTCCTGGGACTTCGCCTCGGCGAACTTCTCGGAGGTGTGGGGGCCGAGCGCCTCCTGCAGCACCTCGTCCGCCTCCAGCTCCTCGACGGCGGCGCCGAGGTTCGGCGGCAGCGTCTCGATGCCGTACTCCTGCCGCTTCTCGTCGTCGAACTCGTAGATGTCCTCGCGGACCGGATCGCCCGGGTCGGCGCCGGTCTTGATCCCGTCGAGGCCGGCGGCGATGAGCGACGCCATCCCGAGGTAGGGGTTACAGGACGGGTCGGGGCTGCGGACCTCGAAGCGCGCGGAGACGCCCGCGGCGTCGGGGACGCGGACGAGCGCCGAGCGGTTCGTGTCGGACCAGGCGACGTAGATCGGCGCCTCGTAGCCGGGCACGAGGCGCTTGTAGGAGTTCACGGTCGGGTTCGTCACGGCCGTGAACGCGGGCGCGTGGTTCAGGATTCCGCCCATGAACTGGTAGGCCGTCTCGCTCAGGTTGAACTCGTCCGACTCGTCGGCGAACGCGTTGCCGTCCTCGTCGAACAGCGAGATGTGGCTGTGCATGCCCGAGCCGTTGATGTCCGCGATCGGCTTGGGCATGAACGTCGCGTGGAGGTCGTGTTGCGCGGCGACCGCGCGGACGACGGCGCGGAACGTCGCGATGTTGTCCGCGGTCGAGAGCGCGTCGTCGTACTTGAAGTTGATCTCGTGTTGGCCCTTGGCGACCTCGTGGTGCGAGGCCTCGATCTCGAAGCCCATCTCCTCCAGGGTGAAGATGATCTCCTTGCGCACGTCCGACGCGAGGTCCTTCGGCGCCAGGTCGAAGTAGCCGCCGTTGTCGTGGGGCGTCGTCGTCGCGTTCCCCTCGTCGTCGGTCTTGAACAGGAAGAACTCCGGCTCGGGACCGATCGAGACGGAATAGCCCATCTCCTCGGCCTCCTCGAGGACGCTCTTCAGCACCTGGCGCGGACCGCCGACGAACGGCTCGCCGTCGGTGTCGACGATGTCGCAAATGAGCCGCGCCGCGCCCGAGTCGCCGTCGTCGCGCCACGGGAGCACCGCGAACGTGTCGGGGTCGGGGACGAGCCGCATGTCCGACTCCTGGATCCGCACGAACCCCTCGATGGAGGAGCCGTCGAAGTAGATCCCCTCGGTGAACGCCTTCTCCGCCTGGTGGGCCGGGACGGAGACGTTCTTCACGACGCCGAGGATGTCGGTGAACTGGAGCCGCAGGAAGTCGATGTTCTCCTCTTCGATCTCGTCGAGTACCGCCTGTTCTTCGGCCGTGAGGCCGCCGTCTGGTTTCGCGTGTTCGTCCGTCATGTTCTGGACGGTTCATTCGTTATCTGCCAGTATAAAGGCCTTATCGCTTGGCGCATGAACCGCCAGTGCGGCAATACTGCTGGACGTTCGTAAAATTATAAACCCCTGACGGCGTGGATCGGTGTGATGACGTACGAAAACCTCGATGCCAAGCTCGTCAACTCGCTTCTCAGCAACGGCCGCGCCAGCCTCCGGAGCCTCGGTGACGAGCTCGACGTGTCCGTGACCACCGTCTCGAATCACCTCCGCGATCTCGAAGACGAGGGCGTGATCCGCGGGTACACGCCCATCGTCGACTACGACAAGCTCGGCTACGACGTGACGGCCGTGCTTCAGCTGAAGGTGGAGGGAAGCGCGCTCCCCGACGTGACCGAGAAGCTCAAAGCGGAGAAACAGATGGTGAGCGTCTACGAGGTCACGGGCGACTACGACGTGATCGCCATCGGGAAGTTCACTGACACGGACGGGATGAACGACCAGATCAAGTCGATCCTCACCGACGCCGACATCCGCGAGTCGAACACGAGCGTCGTCCTGAACGCGGTCACCGAGAACGAGCAGTTCGATCTCGACCTCAACGAGGAGTAGTTCGGCCGCGAGGGCGGACCTCCGGTCCGGCGCCCTACTGCCGCCCGGCCGCCGACTCGAGGACCTCCACCGCCGGGAGCGGCTCGCCCGTCAGCGCGCGGATGTACGCGCCGCCCGCGATGGAGACGTGCGAGAAGTCGTCTTCGCTCAGGCCGTACATCTCGATGGCGCGCGAGGTGTCGCCCCCGCCGACGACCGAGAAGCAGTCGGTCTCGGCGATGGCCTCGAGCACGCCGACGGTGCCGTCGGCGAACCGCTCGTCCTCGAAGACGCCGAGCGCCCCCTTCACGAACACCGCGTCGGAGTCGCGGATCGGCGGCTCGTAGTCGGCGACCGTCGCGGCGCCCACGTCGAGGTACCCCGCGGTCTTCTCGTCGATGTCACCGACCGCGACCTCGGCGCGCTCGCCGTCCGCCCCCTCGTACGCGAGATCGCTCGCGAGGCGGATCGCGTCGCCGCGCTCCTCGAGCACCGACTCGATCAGCTCGCGGTTCTGCTCCCACTGCTCGTCGAACAGGTCCATTTCGCCCACGTCGTGGCCGACCGGGTGGCCCGCGGCGCGCAGGAAGAGCTCGCCCGCGATGCCCCCGAGCAGGAAGCGGTCGACCCGGTCGTCCAAGGCGTCCATCACGCCGATCACGTCGGTCGCCTTCGTCCCGCCGACGACCATCGTCACCGGGCCGTCGAACTCGCGGGTCGCGATGGCGGTGTTGGCCTCGTACTCCGTCTCCATCACGCGGCCGGCGTACGCGGGGAGGACGAGCGGGAAGCCGACCAGCGAGGCGTGCTTCCGATGGGCCGCGGAATACGCGTCGTTGACGTACGCGTCGAAGTGCGGCGCCAGGGTCCCGACGAACTCGGTCTCGGCCTTCTCTTCGGGCGACGCCTCCGGGAGCTCGTCGTCGCACATCCGGGCGTTCTCCAGCAGCAGGACCTCGCCCGCGCCGAGCGCGTCGATGGCGTCCAGCGCCTCGTCGCCGTAGGTGTCGGCCACGAACGCAACGTCGCGGCCGACGTGGTCCGCGAGAATCTCCGCGTGGCCCGCGAGCGACGTGAAGTCGTCGCGGCCGGGGCGGCCCTGGTGAGCCATGCAGACGACGCGATGGCCCGCCTCGGCGAGTTCGCGGACCGTCTCCGCGTGGCGGTCGAAGCGGCGGTTGTCCTGCGGTTCTCCGTCCTCGATCGGGGAGTTGAGGTCGAGTCGAACGAGGACGCGTCTGTCTGCCGGGAGGTCGTCGATGGTGTCGAAGGCGGGCATGGGTGAACGGTCGTCGATTAGATACTTAACGAGTGCTACTCCGGGAACGCGTCGCCGTCGGGGGGCTTCGAGCGTGGGGACGGCGTCCCGAGAGGGGACGCGTCGAGCGCGACCGGCCGCTTACGCCTCGTCGTGGACGTACGCGGCGGTGTCGAGCATCCGGTTCGAGAAGCCGTACTCGTTGTCGTACCAGGTGAGGATCTTCAGCAGCTTCCCGCCGGCGATGACGTTCGTCGACCCGAGGTCGACGTAGCTGGAGAAGGGGAGCCCGACGATGTCGCTGGAGACGACCTCGTCGTCGGTGTAGCCGAGGACCCCCGCGAGCGGGCCGGAGTCGGCGGCGTCGCGGAAGGCGGCGTTGACCTCTTCCGCGGTGACGGTCTCGTCGAGGCTGACGACGAACTCGGTGATCGAGCCGCTCGGGACCGGGACGCGCATCGCCATCCCGTCGATCTTCCCCTCCAGCTGCGGGAGGACCTCCTGCGCGGCGCCCGCGGCGCCGGTCGACGTGGGGACGATGTTCTCGGCGGCCGCGCGGCCGCGTCGGGTCTTCGCCTTCGGCCCGTCGATGAGCGCCTGCGAGCCGGTGTAGGCGTGGACGGTGGTGAGGGTCCCGGCGTCGATGCCGAACTCCGCGTCGAGCACCTTCGCGACCGGCGTGATGGAGTTCGTCGTACAGGAGGCGTTCGAGATCACGTCGTCGCCCTCGTACTCGTCGTGGTTGACGCCGTAGACGAGCTGTTTGACCGGCTCCTCGCCCTTCGGCGGCGCCGAGATGATCACGGTGTCCGCCCCGCCGTCGAGGTGCGCGCTCGCGTCCTCCCGCGTCCGGAAGATGCCCGTACACTCCAAGGCGACGTCGACGTCGAGCTCGTCCCACGGGAGTTCCGCGGGGTCCTGCACGTTGTACAGCGGGACCGAGGTCCCGCCGATCGTCAGCGCGTCGCCCTCGCGCTCGACGCCGTCGAGCCGACCCATGACGGTGTCGTACTTCGCGAGGTACGCCATGTCGTCGAACTCCATCACGTCGTTGATCCCGACGAGCTCGATCCGCGGCGACTCCAGCACCGCGCGGAACACGTTGCGCCCGATCCGCCCGAACCCGTTGAGCCCCACTCGAACGACCTCGTCGTCGCTCACGCCGTCATCTGCGGCGAGATATGATTTACTCATATCCGAAAAAGGCGAGCCGCAGATACTTAAATCCGGGCGAGTCGCCCGCGACATGGTCACTATCGTTCGATTTCGTTACGCGCGGTGTCGGCGGTCCGGGGCGATCCCCGATCGACGGCGGCGTTGATCGATCCCGCGCGGCGCCGCGCCGTGCCGGTCAAAACGGCGACCGACAGAAGGCTTATCGGGGTCACCACCCTCACATCGGATATGGATAGAGACGACCGTGACGATCCGTTCGGAGACTTCTTCGAGGAGATCGAACGGATGATGAACGAGATGGCGAGCGGCGAACCGGGCACCGAGGACGCCGGCTTCGGGTCGGCGACGCACGTGGACGCGTACGCCACCGACGACGGCGTGCGGCTCGTCGCCGACCTCCCCGCCGTCTCGAAGGAGGAGCTCTCCCTGCAGTGCGACGGCGAGGCGCTCACCATCTCCGCGGCCTCCGACCGGCGGGAGTACGACGAGACCGTCGACCTCCCGGTCCCCGTCGACGAGCACTCCGCGAACGCGACGTTCAACAACGGCGTCCTCGAAGTCTCGTTCGACCGCGACGACGACTCCGCCTCGATCGATCTGGAGTAGTTCTCGGCCCCCTCCCTTTCCGATCAATCCCCGTTTCCGGCCGTCCGCTCGATGAGCCCCGCGAGCCGGTCGTAGAAGTCGGGCTCGTACTTCGTCGCCGCGTCCACCGTCGGCCGCGCGTTCGTCTCGTTGACGACGAGCCGGTCGTCCGTTTCGAGCAGGTCGACGCCGAGGTAGTCGATCCCGAGGACGTCGGCCGTCCGCTCGGCCAGCTCGCGAGCGCGCTCGGGGAGGTCGACGCCGGTCGCCTCGGCGCCGCGGTGGACGTTGTGTTTCCACCGCCCGCGCTCCCTGGCGTCCGCGGGGAGCTCCCGGCGGACCGCGCCGGCGTACGCGCCGTCGACGACCATCGCCCGGTAGTCGCGCGCGTCGGGGAGGAACTCCTGGATCAGGTACGACTTGTCGCCGGTCGCGCGGTAGTCGTGGACGAGGTTCAGGTAGTCGACGACGCCGAGCAGGGAGTCGAGGTCGCCGGCGGTCGCGACGCCGACGCCCCGCGTCGCGGAGTTCGGCTTGACGACGACGGGGTACGAGAACGACGAGACGGCGTCGACGACGATCGACTCGTCGACCGGATTCGACACGAGCGTCGTCCGCGGCGTCGGGAGCCCGGCGTCGTCGAGCGCGGCGAGCGCGCCGGCCTTGTTCCGCGACGCGAGGACGGCGTCGCGGCCGTTCACCCACGGGACCGACAGCCGCGCGTCGACGACGGCACCCTCCATCAGCCGCGAGGGGTAGACGAAGCCGACGTCGAAGCCGTCGAACTCTCCCGCGATCGCCTCGCCGCTCCGTTCGACCGCACCGCCGTCGTCCCCGGGACCCCCGCCCGAGACGCGGAGCGACCGCTCCTTCGCCCGCACGTGCTCGACCTCGATTCCGCGGTCCGCGAGCGGCCCGCGCACCCGGTCGAACGTCTCCGCGTCGGTCGTCATCGCGAGCCGGAGCATACGCTCGCTCGGGGCCGTTCGGACTTAAAAACGGTGCGGCGGCGTCCCACGCGCGACCCGCGACGGCGCTACCCCAGGTGGCCTTCCTCGCGGAGCTGCTCGGCCTCGCTCTTCTCGTAGCGCCACTCGATGTCGCCCTTCTCGTCCTGCCAGTCCCACGGCTCGACGAGGACGATGTCGTCCTCGCGGATCCAGACGCGCTTCTGCATCCGGCCGGGGATGCGCGCGGTCCGCTCCTTCCCGTCCGCGCAGCGGACGCGGACCCGGTTCGCGCCGAGCATCTCGACGACCTCCGCGAACACCTCGTCGTCGTCGGGCATCCGGAGGTCGTTTCGACCGTCGCCGTCTCCGTTGCTCATGCGTACGCGGTGATACGCGCTCCCGAAAATAAAAGGGCCGCTCTCTCGCGCGGAAGCGTTGTTTAATGCGCGACGCCGGCGACGCGCCGTTCCGGGCCGCACTCGAAAGAGTCATACCCGGTGACCGCCCCGGACCGATATGGTCGAAGCACCCGCGGTCGCGGTCGAACTCGCGGAACTCCTCGCCGTCGTCGTCGGGGCCGGCGCGGCCTCGGCGGTCGGCGTCGTGCTCGAACGGTTCGGACTCTCGGCGGCCGCCGCCGGCGACCTCGCGCTCGCGGCGTGGGCCGTCGCGATGGGACTGCTCGCGCTGTACGTCGGCGTCGTCGCGCTCGGCTACGAGCAGGCGCTCCCCCGGCTGCGGCGGCTCGCGGGCGGCGAATAGGGCCGCCGCGGCGCCGTGCCGACCCACGATTCTCCTACAGCTCCCCCTCCGCCGCCAGCTCTCGCACCGTCGCGGCCCGCTCGCGAATCGCGGCCCACTCCTCCTCGTCCTTATCGTCGACGTGCGAGTACATCAGTCCCATCCGTCCGGTCCCGCGGAGCGTCTCCTCGTTGTCCTTCAGGAAGTCCCAGTAGAGGGCGTTGAAGGGGCACGCGCCCTCGCCCGTCGTCCGGGAGACGGCGTACGGACACGACGCGCAGTGGTCGCTCATCCGGTTCACGTAGCTCCCCGAGGAGGCGTACGGCTTCGAGGAGAGCACGTCGGTGCCGAACGACCCCATCGCGACGACGTTCGGCGTCGTCACCCAGTGGTAGGCGTCGACGAAGCCCAAATGAAACCACTCGTTGACCTCGGTGGGGTCGGCGCCGTAGATCAGCGCGAAGTTCGACAGCACCATCAGCCGCTCGATGTGATGGGCGTACCCGTGCTCGCGGACGTGGTCGACGGCCTCGGAGAGACAGGTCATGTCGGTGTCGCCGTCCCAGTAGGCGGGCGGGAGCTCCCGGGTCTGGTCCAGCTGATTCGCCGTCGCCAGCTCTGGCATCGCCTCGCGGTAGACGTGCCGCATGAACTCTCGCCAGCCGATCACCTGCCTGACGAACCCCTCGACCGCGTTGAGCGGGACCGGCGCGGGGTCGGCGGCGTCGCTCTCGGCGTCGCCGTCGCCCCCGCCGTCCCCGTCCCCGAACGCGTCGAGCGTCGTCTCGCCGCCGTCCGCCGCCCCGTCGTCCGCCGGGTCGTACGCGCCCGGTTCGACGCCGCGCGCCTCGTACGCGGCCTCCACCGCCCGAACCGGCTCGTGCGGGTCGAGGAGCCCGAGGTTGATCGCGGGCGACAGCAGGGAGTGTGAGAGGAACGGCTCGTCCGTCACCATCGCGTCCTCGTACCGCCCGAATGAGGGGAGTCGCTCCCGCACGAACGCGTCGAGCGCCGTCCGCGCCTCTGTCCGAGTCACCGGCCACGCAAACCCGTCGAGGTCGTCGCTGCCCCACGTGTCGAACCGCTCGCGGACCCACGCGTGCGTCTCGCGGGTGAGCTCGTCCGGCTCGAACCGCGGGCGCTCCGGCGGCTCCCAGTCGTCCGGCGGCGTCTCCTGGTTCAGGTCATCGTAATTCCACTCGCCGCCGACGGGGTCGTCGCCGTCCATCAACACGCCCGTCTCGCGGCGGACGTGGCGGTACCACCCCTCCTGTCGGTAGGTGCGCTCGGCGGTCCCGTCCCCGTCGAGGAGCGCCCCGTCGTCCCATCCCCCCTCGGGCTCGTCGGCCCACTCGCGCCAGTCGGCCGGCGTCGTCCAGAACAGCTCGTTCTCCGTCAGCTCCAGCGATCCCCCCCGCTCGTCGACGAGCTCGCGGAGGCGCTCGCCCGCGCCGTAGCTCGCGGGGCGCATCAGCCGGAGGTCGGGGTCGGACCGGTCGGCGAGGAACGCGTCGAGGCCCTCGCCGAACGACTCGGCTCTCAGATAGGTCACGTCGTGGCCGCGCTCGCGGAGCTCGTCCCGGAAGTGGCGCATCGCGGAGAAGACGAGCGTCAGCTTGTGCGCGTGGTACGGCTTCCGGTCGGCGAAGCCGTGCGCCTCGATCAGGAGCACCTCGCCGGCGTCGTCGAGGGCGTCGAGCTCGGGGTTGAGCTGGTCGCCGAGCAGCCACTGGATCGGTCGGTCGCTCACGTCGGATCGCACGGGCTCGGGAACCATAGCTCCGGGGGCGCGGACCGGCTCCGGCGCCGCGCTCGCCCGCTCGCGTTCCTCACGCTCTTTCCCTCCGCGGGTGGTTTTTTGTCCCGGCTCCGCCTGCCCGGCGTATGGAGTACACCACCCTCGGCGACACCGGGACGACGGTGTCGAAGATCTGTCTCGGCTGCATGAGCTTCGGCGACCCGGACTGGCGCGAGTGGGTCCTCGACGAGGAGGAGGGAAAGGAGCTGGTCGAGCGCGCGATCGACCTCGGGGTGACCTTCTTCGACACCGCCAACATGTACTCGAACGGCGAGTCGGAGCGCGTCCTCGGCGAGGCGCTCGACGGCTACGACCGCGACGAGTTCGTCGTCGCCACGAAGGGCTACTTCCGGATGGACGAGTCGAATCCGAACTCGGGCGGGCTCTCGCGGAAGGCGATCGAACAGGAGCTATCGAACTCCCTCGACCGGCTCGGAACCGACACGATCGACCTGTATCAGATCCACCGCTGGGACTACGACACGCCGATCGAGGAGACGCTCGCCGCGCTCGACGACGCGGTCCGCCGCGGCGACGTGCGGTATCTCGGCGCCTCCTCGATGTGGGCCCACCAGTTCGCCGAGTCGCTCCACGTCAGCGACCGCGAGGGGTACGAGCGGTTCGCCACGATGCAGAACCACTACAACCTCGCGTACCGCGAGGAAGAGCGCGAGACCCTCCCGCTCTGTGAGAAGGAGGGAATCGGCGTGATGCCGTGGAGCCCGCTCGCGCGCGGCTACCTCGCTCGGCCGCACGAAGAGGTCGACGCGACCCTCCGCGGGGAGACCGAGGAGCACCTCTACGAACACCCGTACCGCGAGGGCGGCGGCCCGGCGGTCAATGAGCGCGTCGCGGAGCTGGCCGACGAGAAGGGCGTGAAGATGGCCCAGATCGCGCTGGCGTGGCTGTTCCGCAAGGAGTGGGTCGACACGCCCATCGTCGGCACGAGCAGCGTCGAACACCTGGAAGACGCCGTCGAGGCGCTCGATATCGACCTCTCCGCGTCCGACGCGGAGTGGCTGGAGGAGCCGTACGAGCCGGTTCGCGTCTCCGGACACGAGTGAGCGATCTCGGTGTGCGACCGATCACTGAAACGGGACCTCCCACCCGTTTCAATCGCCTTTGTTGCGTTTTAGGGATATAGTGGCAAGTTATTAGTGTGACAGCCGTTGTCATGCAAACATGACCGACGACACGGAACAGTCCCCGGTCCCGTCGAGCACCGAGTACGCGCGCGGTCGGACGCGGTGCCCGAACTGCGGCGACCACGTCCCGGCGGTCGGCCGCGACGCGGAGACGACCGAGTGCCCGAACTGTCACCGGCCGGTTCGCGCCTGACGCTTCGGAGACCGGTGCGGAGCGATCTGCATCCCGGGTCGACCCGAGATAAACGCAGCGTCGAGAGCCGGAGCAACAACGCTTTTCGGCCGGGCTACCGAACCGGACTCCATGGCAGACGACGAGACCGACGACGCCGACGCCGGCGGGGAACAGGGCGGCGACGCCGCCGAAGGCCAGAGCGGCGAGGACGGCGAAGAGAAGTCCTTCCGCGAGCGGGTCGAGGAAATCCGCGAGCGGCGCGAGCAGGAGCGCGAGGAGGGCGACCGCCCCGATCCGGAGGAGATGATGGGCGGCGGCGGTCCGGGCGGCGCGGGCGGCCCGCCGGGCATGGGCGGCG
>NZ_CVRT01000093.1 GCF_001261915.1 Halorubrum sp. SD626R | reverse complement strand
CCCGTCCCCGCCCCCCCGGTCGCGGCCGCCTCGTCCGGCGCCATCACGTTCCGGAACGTGTCGACGCTCGCGTCGATCCAGTGGTGGCGGTTCTGCACCTCGATCGCGTCGGGCACGTCGAACGCGATCCCCGCGACCTCGCTCAGCCGCGTTCGGGCGTCGCGGACGTCGGCGGCGTACCCCTCGCGCTCGGCGGCCGTGAGCGCGAGCGCTCCGGGGTCCGTGCTCGCCTTCGCGGCCGTCGCGGCCCGGTCCCAGTCGACGACGCCGGTGCCGGACGCCTCGGAGACCGCGCGCAGGCTTCGGAGAATGTCCATACGAACGGCAGGGCTGCGCGCCTGAAATCGCTTGCGTCGGTCCGCGGAGGCGGCGCGGATCGTCGTCGACGGCGCGGCTCGGCGTCGCCGCCGATCGCTCGCGTCCGCCCGTCAGTCGTCGCCGGCGATCCCCGGCGGGACCTCGTCGTCGCCGCGGAGCGCAGCGACGCCGACCGCGACCGCGACGAGCGCGGCGAGCGCGAGCAGGAGGCCCGCGACCGACTTCGCCCGGCAGCCGCCGTCGGACTCAACGCCGGCCGCGTCGTCGCTCGCGCGGTCGCCGCTCGCGTCTGGTTTCGACTCGATACCCGCCGCCGGGTCGTCGGTCCCGCCGAACAGTTCGAACGGGCCGACATCGACGTCCCCGTCGCCGAGGTGCAGTTCCAACAGCGTGAACGATGAGTCGCACATATCCCGTTGTTCGCGCGGCAACGGTTTAGGCGTGGCGGCGCGGTCGGCTCGATGGGGCGAAGCCGCTCCGACCGCCGCGGACCGGCGGTTTCTTGCCGGCCGCCCCGTCATCCCCGTCCATGCACGAGAGCGGCCGGACGTTCCTCGACGACCTGCTCGCGACCGCCAGCCCCTCGGGGTTCGAGACGGCGAGCCAGCGGGTGTGGACCGACTACGTCGGCGAGTTCGCGGACGACGTCTCCGTCGACGCCTACGGTAACGCCGTCGCGGTCAGCGAGGGCGCCCCCGACGCGCCGACGATCGCCCTGACGGGCCACGCCGACGAGATCGGGTTCATCGTCCGCGACGTGCTCGACGAGGGCTTCCTCCGGATCGCCCGGATTGGCGGCTCCGACCGCACCGTCTCGAAGGGCCAGCACGTCACCGTCCACGCCGACGAGCCCGTGCAGGGCGTGATCGGCCAGACCGCGATCCACCTGCGGGACCAGTCGGAAGAGGAGTACCAGGAGATCGCCGGGCAGTTCGTCGATGTCGGGGCGACCGACGCCGAGGAGGCCCGCGAGCACGTCGAGGTCGGCGACCCGGTCACCGTCTCGACGGAGCCGAGGGAGCTCGTCGGCGACCGGATCGCCGCCCGCGGGATCGACAACCGCACCGGGACGTGGGCGGCCGCCGAGGGACTCCGCCGGGCGGCCGAGCGCGACGTCGACGCGACGGTCTACGCCGTCTCCACGGTCCAGGAAGAGGTCGGGCTCCAGGGCGCCCGGATGGTCGGCGTCGACCTCGACGACGTGGACGCGTTCGTCGCCGTCGACGTCACGCACGCCACCGACAACCCCGACGTCGAGACCGAGCGCCGCGGCCCGGTCGAGCTCGGCGCGGGCCCGGTGATCACCCGCGGGAGCGCTAACCACCCGTCGCTCGTCGCGCTCGCTCGCGACGCCGCGGCCGACGCCGGCGTCGACGTCCAGCTGCAGGCGGCCGGCACGCGGACCGGCACCGACGCGGACGCGTTCTACACGGCGCGGGGCGGCGTCCCGTCGCTCAACGTCTCGATCCCGAACCGGTACATGCACACGCCCGTCGAGGTCGTCGACCTGAGCGACCTCGACGCCGTCGCCGAGCTGCTCGCCGGGATCGCCGACGGGGCGACGGGCGCGGCCCCGTTCGCGGTCGACGTCTGAGCGTCGCGTCGCCCCGCCGCAGCCGGGAGCTGAGCCACGGTAAACCGGGGCACGGCGCCGTCGAAGCGGAACTGTTTTACAATATCCTGTCGTACCGAAAAACGCGTCGAACGGACGCGCTCTGGTGGTGTAGTCCGGCCAATCATATCACCCTCTCACGGTGATGACCTGGGTTCGAATCCCAGCCGGAGCATCTCGATCCGACGCTGGTTCCCGATTTTCCCGGAAACCGAGCGAGAACGGTACCTCGGAATAGTACTTGATTTTTCACTCCGGAGAAACCAACGAAGGGGCACCCAGACAGTGAGTACCACGCTACCGGCGACTCCGACGACGGGCGCTCGCGCCGTCGCGACCGAGCGGCACGTAACCGGAGGGACCGGCCGGTGACCCTCGGACCGCTGGGCGTCGGGGTCGTGGCCGCGTCGTTCGCGGCCAGCGCCGGAGCGGCGTTCCTCCTGCGGTATCTGTACCGGCAGCGCGGGAAGTCGGGTGCGAACTGGTTCATGGGGAACATGGCGTTGGTCGCCGTATTCTGTCTCGCCTACGGGGTCGCGTTGCTCGTCTTCGACCCCACGGTGCGGGTCGCGCTCGCCGCCGTCGCGTTCGTCTGCGTCTGTTTCATGGGACCGTTCTTCCTCGCGTTCGGCCTCGATTACACCGGTCGGGGGAACCTCATCCGCACCCCGCTGTTCGGGGCCGTCGCCGCCGTCCCGCTCCTGTCGGTCGCGCTCGCGGCGACGAACCCGGCGCACGGGCTCGTGTGGACCGACTTCGGGTTCGATCCGGTGTTCGGGCTCGCCACGGCCACGTACACCGTGCAGCCGTGGGGGGCGTTCGCGTTCCTGTTCTCGATCGGGACCGCCGGCGTCGGGTCGCTGCTGCTGATCGGCGCGATACTGAGCTACGGCCCGCTGTACCGGCGCGAGGCGACGGCGGTCATCCTGAGCACCGTCCCGCCGTCGGTCGGCGTGTCGCTGTGGCTGTTCGGCGTCGGGTCGGTCCCCCAGCTACACCTGACGGCGCCACTGATGGTGATCCACGTCTCGCTCGACGCGTACGCCTTCGTGGGCACCCACATGTTCGAGACGAACCCGGCGACGCAGCGGATGGCGGAACAGACCGGGTTGGACTCGCTGTCGGACCCGGTGTTCATCCTCGATACCAACGAGCGGATCGTCCGGGTGAACGACCGGGTCGAGGCGCTCTTCCTCGACCCGTCGTCGGCGTCGCTCCCTGTCTCGTTGGAGTCGGTTCTCGGCGTCACGCTGGAGACCCTTCGCGAGCGGGGCGAGATCACCGTCGGGACGGAGGGCGGCGGGACGTTCGCCGCGTCGTTCACCGACCTGACGGACCCGGTCGGGGAGTCGGTCGGGAGCATGATCGTGCTGTACGACGTGACCGAGGAGCGCCAGCGCGGCCAGCAGCTCGGGGTGCTCAACCGGGTGCTCAGACACAACCTCCGGAACGAGACGATGGTCATCAACGGGTACGCGGAGCTGCTGAAAGCGACCGTGAACGACTCCACTCAGGCGACGCAGGCCGGCATGGTCGCGGCCGCGAGCGGTCGGCTGAACTCGATCGCGGAGAAGGCCCGCGAGTTCGAGGACGTACAGGAGCGGGACGTCCAACCGGAGTCGCTGTCGATGGAGAGCGTCGTGGGCGACGTCGCACGGACGCGTTCGGCCGCGCACGCGGAGGCGACGGTCGCGTGGACGGTCGACCCGGCGGACCACCGGATCCGCGCCGACCGGCGGGTCCTGTCCGTGCTCCTCGACAACCTGATCGAGAACGCGATCGTCCACTCGGACGCCCCGAAGCCGACGGTCAGGGTCGCCGTTTCGGGGGCGACCGAGGCGGACGGGGAGACCCGGATCGAGATCCGGGACGACAACGATCGGATCCCCGAACACGAGGTCGAGACGCTCCGGGCGGGCGAGGAGACCGCGCTACGGCACGGACAGGGGATCGGCCTCTGGATCGCCTACTGGTGCACGCGGAAGCTGCGCGGGGAGATCCGCTTCGAGTACGACGACGGTAACGTGCTGACGATCGTGTTGTGAGCGCGCCTCGAAGCGTCCGCCGGCGTCAGCTCTCGGCGGTCGACGCCGAGCCCTCGGTCCGGTCGTACTTGTCCTCGAACTCCCGGATGAGCTGGCCCATCTTCGCGTACCAGTCGTTGAGCATGCGCTGCATGTCGTCGGCGACCTTCTCCGGGTCGGTCGGGCGGTAGACGTGGTAGTACCCCCCCTGATCGTAGTTCACCTGCTCCTTCTGGATGAAGCCGGCCTGGAGGAGCCGCTGCACGGCGCGGTAGGCGGTCGACCGCTCGCGGTCGACCGCGTCCCCGATCTCGTCGATCGTCAGGGGCGACTCGGCCCGGACGAGCTCCTGAAAGACCTGCCTGTCGAGCTGTTTGAGCCCGTGGAAACACTCCAGTAACCCCTCACACGCCATGTCCCGCTGGAGCTGTTCGGACATCGAATCTGGCATTTTACTGTTGAATTCGTACGCGACACGCCGTTAAAATGTTTGTGTATAAAACGTACAATTTTGCGCGAATGTCTGACCGGTGAAGCGGAACGCCCGCAGTCCGCAGTCACCGTGCCGACGCTCGTCGGAGGCGGGCGCTGCGCGGTCGCTCCCGAGAGATCACAGGAATCCGACCGCGGCGGCGTACGCGAGCGCGAACGACAAGACGAACGACCCGGCCCACGCCCCGACCGTCACGAGGATCTTCCGCGCGTCCACCGCGTCTCGCCCGCCCACCGCGGCGCCGCTCCCGATGATCGCGCTGACGACGATCTCGTTGAACGAGACCGGCACGCCGAGCAGCACCGCCAGCTGAGCGATCAGGAACGACGGGACGAGCGCGGAAATGGAACGCCGCGGTCCGAGCGACGAGTAGTCCCGCGCGAGCGACTTGATCATCCGGGGCGCGCCGGTCCACGACCCGACGAGCATCCCCAGCCCGCCGCCGACGAGGACGGCGAACACCGGGACCGCTCGCAGCTCGTCGAGCAGCGGGAGCAGCGGCCCGACTGCGAGCCCGACCTGACTCCCGCCCGCGGAGAACGCCACCAGCGACCCGAGCGCGAGCAGCACGCGCCGCAGGCCTCCCTCCTCGTCGCGTCCCACGTCCCACCAGACGACGGCGGCGACCGCCAGCCCGGCGGCGACGGTGACGGCGGTCCCCCACGCGACGCCGTCGACCGCCAGCGCGCGCTGTGCGAGACCGCGGACGGTGCCGGACGCGCTCCCGGCGCCGAGGAAGCCGAACCTCACGTTCGCGAGGACGGCGGCGACGAGACCGGCGAGCGCCGGAACGCAGCACCGCTCGGGGGCGTCGGGACGCGGGAGCACGCTCGCGATCCCGAACGCGATGCCGCCGCCGACGAACGGCGTTAACACCCAGACGGCGGCGACCTGTCGGTACTTCGGCCAGACCGGCGTCCCGCCGAGCGCGAGGCCGACGCCAATCACGGCGCCGGTCACGGTGAACGCGGTCGCGATCGGGATCCCGGTCGCGATACCGACCGCCATGAGCCCCGCGCCGAGCGCGAGGACGAGGATCACGCCGGCGACGGGGAGGCCGATCCCACCCACGAGGCCGCTCCCGACGGCCTCCGAGACGTTGCCGCCCTGCGTGACGGCGCCGGCGAAGCCGAAGACGCCGACGAGAAGAGCGGCGCGCATCGTTCCGATCGCGTTCGCGCCGACGGCAGGGGCGAACGGCGTCGCGCCGCTCGATCCGGCGCCGATGACCCACGCCATGAACAGGCTGGCGAGCGCCGCGCCGACGAAGAGGGCGATGAGAGCGGGGTCCATGGTACGGGCGTGTCAGTCCACGCTCGCCGGAGCGGCATCGCGATCCCGGCTCCGACTCCGCAAGTACCCCTGCGCGTACGCGCCGACGAACATGCCGCCGAGCGCCCAGAGAATGGCGACGTTGCCGACGCCGAGGCTGGCGTACGCGGCGCCCGGACAGATGCCGGATAGCCCCCAGCCGACGCCGAAGACGGCGCCGCCGACGATGACGTTCCGGTCGAACGGCTTCAGCCGGCGCTCGTAGGCGTCGCCCGTGAGGGGCGCCGCGTCTCGGATCCGGGGAAGCAGCGCGAACGCGACCCCCGAGACGACCGCGGCCCCGAACATCACGAACGGGAGGCCGAGGTCGTCGAACTGGAGGAAGTTCAACACGACCTCCGGCCGCGCCATGTGGCTGAAGCCGAGCCCGAACCCGAAGATGATGCCGCCGACGAAGATCAGCGGCTTGAACAGGGGGTGTCGATCCGCCATCTAGGGGCTCACCCCCAGCGCGGCGACGACCTGTGCGGTCCCGATCGCCACGGTCAGGAACGTCAGTACGCCGACCAGCGACGTCTTCGACGCCGACCCGACGCCGCAGACGCCGTGGCCGGACGTACACCCCTTCCCGATCCGGGTGCCGATACCGACCAGGATCCCGCCGAGGAACAGCCGCCACGGCTGGACGTCGGTCGCCCACAGCGTGACGCCGGCGACCTCGTACAGCCGGCCGGTCGTTCCGGGCTCGTACAGCGAACTCGTGACCACGCCGGACTGGAACGTCGCCGCGAACGCCAGCCCCCCCAAGACGATGCCGGCCGTGAACACGAGCCGCCAGTCGCGGGAGCCGACGTACCGCCCGAACCGCGACTGGTCGGAGACGTACGACAGGGTCGACTCCAGGAACGTGCTCGCTCCCGCCGGGATACCGGTCCCGGCGTAGACGACCACGGTCCCGAGGCCGACGAGCAGTCCGCCGACGGCGTACCGGCTGATCCCGTTGGGGAACAGCTCGGCGAGCGCCTGGAGCAGCACTGGGTCAGCGACCATCGGCGTCGTTAGTCACCCGCGAGCGACTCTTGGCTGGCGGCGCAGTTGTTCGGGCCGAGCTCGAGGGTGAACGCCTCCTCGTCGTCGACGGCGTTCTGGCCGAGGTTCGTCGCGATGATGTCCTCGTAGTTGGCCGGCCGCGGGGGCATGTCCGAGAGGATCAGGTCGACGAACGCGTCTTCGTCCATGGTTAGAGCGTCCATCTCCGCGACGAGTTCGCCGATCGGTGTCGTGTACGTTCCGTCGGCGGCCGGCTCGGCGGAGTCGCTGAAGTGGGCGCCCCCGATCAGCGTGTCGTCGGGCAGCGTGAGGACGCGCTCTTGAAGCGACTCGTAGAGCGTGCGCGCGGCGTCGGGCGCGCCCTCGTCGCCCTCTTCGAGGTCGGGGCGCGCGACGCTCTCGACGAACAGCCCGTCCCCGGTCGCGAGCAGGTCGTCGTCGACGAGGTACGAGGTCATCCCGGTCGTATGGCCGGGCGTGGCGACCGCCTCGATCGTCGCGTTACCGACGTCGAAAGTATCGCCGTCCGCGACCGTCGTCAGTTCGTCCGCGTACGTGACACCGCGGTCGACCGCGGCCGCGGGGACGACGCCCTCGACGCCGGCTGTGTCGAGCTCGCGCACGCCCGAGACGTGGTCGGCGTGGACGTGCGTGTCGATGGCGTACCTCAGGTCGACGCCGAGGTCATCGGCGTCGTCGAGGTAGCGGTCGGTGAACGCCCGGAGCGGGTCGATGACCGTGGCCTCGCCGTCGTCGTAGAGGAGGTAGCTGAGACAGCCCGACGAGGGGCGCTGGTACTGCAACAGCGTGCCCGCGCCGTCGTACCCGGTCACTTCGACGGCCTCGTAGATGCTGGCCCAGCCGTTCATGCCGTCTTCGAGGTGGTCGACGTCGTAGCCGCGCTCCGCGAGCGTCCCCGCGACGTACTCGCTGGCGCCGCCCTTCGCACAGAGAACGGTCACCTCGCGGTCCTCGGGGATCCGGTCGAGGACGTCGGCGTCGACCTCGTCGTCGAGGAACTCGAAGTACGGGGCGTTGATCGACGTGACGTTCTCGCCGTCGATGCGCCACTCCTCGTAGTCCGCGCGCATGCGGGCGTCGAGGAGGGTGAGGTCCTCGCCCGCGTCGATGCGCGCTTTCAGCGCTTCCGGTGCAATCGTCTCGACCTCGGCGTCCGGCGTCGGGAAGTCTTCAGCATCCATGTTGTACGCTTCACCGTATCGGTTGTGTATAGAAAAGAGTTTGCATAGTAATTCAATAGACACACAATATAATATCCGACAGCGGCCGCGTATAAAGCGCTCAAGAGACAGAAAGTCCGATTTTCGGGGGTAGCACCGAAACAGCGACGAGAGTGGTTGTTCATATTATTCCCAAGAAGCAACATTCTTTTAATCTTGGGAGGAGTATTGTGTGATAGCTCCAATATAGACTAACGGAGCGGATTCCAAATGAGTGCCGAATACGACATCGCGGAGACGCTCGACGTGAAAGGCGAATCGTGCCCCATGCCGGTCGTGAAGACGAAAGGCGCAGTCGACGGCCTGGCCGACGGCGAGGTCCTCGAGGTGCTGGCGACCGACCCGGGAAGCATGAGCGACATCGACGGCTGGGCCTCGGGCACCGCGGGCGTCGAACTTGTTGACCAGACAGAGAGCGACGACACGTACAGACACTACGTCAGAAAGACCGAGCAACGATGAGCGCGGACTCGCCGGTCGCGGACGAGTCTGACGTGTCGGCGGACGGTCCGCCCTCCCGTGCCGAACTGGCCGCGCGCGTCGACGAACTGGAGGCGGCGCTCGACGAGGCGACGGCCGAAGACGGCGCGAAGAAGATGAGCATCATCGCGACGAAGGGAACGCTGGACATGGCGTACCCGCCGCTCATCCTCGCCAGCACCGCCGCGGCCTTCGGCTACGACGTGACCGTCTTCCACACGTTCTGGGGGCTCGACATCCTCCACGAGGAGCGGTCGAAGCGTCTCAAACTCAGCTCCGTGGGCAACCCCAATATGCCCGTCCCGAACGTCGTCGGCGCGCTCCCCGGAATGGACCGCGTGACGACGCGACTGATGGAAAAGCGGATCGCGGACAACGACACCGCCTCGATCGAGGAGCTCCTCGAGACGAGCCTCGACATGGGCGTCGAGTTCCAAGCCTGCCAGATGACCATCGACCTGATGGGCTACGACGAGGACGACTTCTACGACGGCGTCACCACGGGCGTCGGCGCCGCGACGGCCTTACAGGACATGGCCGATTCGGATATTCAGTTGCTGGTCTGATCCCTCGACGTTGCCGACGGCTCACCGTGGCGCTACCCCGCGGGCGCCGTTAGTCGTTTTGGGCGACGGCGACCCGCCGTCGCGAGCCGGCCGCTTTATCAGGACCGGCCTCCCGGGTAGTCGCATGCACGCACGACGAGTCGAGCGGATCCGCGAGGGCGGCGTGATCGCGATCCTCCGCGGCGTGGAGCCGGACGCCGCCGTCGACGCCGCGGACGCGGTCGTCGACGGCGGCGTCACGGCGCTGGAGGTGACCGCGGACACGCCGCGCGTCGCGGAGACGATAGGGCGGCTCGCGGACCGGTTCGGCGACGACGTCCTCGTCGGCGCCGGAACGGTCCTCGACGCGGAGACGGCCCGGGCCGTACAGCTCGCCGGCGCCGAGTTCCTCGTCACGCCGACGGTCGACGCCGGCGTCATCGAGACCGCGAACCGCTACGGGACGCCGGTCGCTGCCGGCGCGTTCACCCCGACCGAGGCGCTCGACGCGTCCGAGGCCGGCGCCGACTTCGTGAAGGTGTTCCCCGCCGCGACGGGCGGGCCGGAGCACGTCGCGGCCCTCGGTGGCCCGCTCCCGCAGATCCCGCTGGTGCCGACCGGCGGGGTCGGTCCCGGGAACGCCGGCGACTACGTCGCGGCGGGCGCTGTCGCCGTCGGCGTCGGTAGCGCGATCGTCGACGGCGACGCGATCGCGAACGGGGAGTACGCGGCGATCGCCGAGAACGCGCGCCGGACGGTCGACGCGGTCGCGGCGGCCAGGGAGCGGTAGGTCGCCGGGCGGGAGCCCCGCGTCACCGGGGCGCGGCCGGCTCGCCCCCACCCATTCAGGACGCCTCGACGGTCGGCAGCGTGATCCGGACGACGGTCCCGGTCGGCTCGTTCTCCAAGAGTTCGAACGTTCCGCCGGCGGTCTCGACGGTCCAGTAGATGATCCAGAGCCCGAGCCCCTGCGTGTGGACGAGCGGCGTCTCTGTCGGGCTCTCGATCGCGTCCACGTTGAACTGCGGGATCCCCGCCCCGGTGTCGGCGATCCCGACGACCGCCGCCCCGGTGCGGTCCGCGCGGAGCGTGACGGTCACCGCGGCGTCGCTCGGCGTGTGCTCGACCGCGTTGCGGATCCCCTCCTCGATCGCCGTCGGGAGCGCCGGGTGCGACCGCACGCGCGGGTCGCCGTCGAACTCCGTCGCGATCGACGCCTCCGGGTACGCCGCTCTGACCGCCTCGGCCCGCTCTTCGAGGAGCGTCCGGAGGCGGAACGCCTCGCGCTGGTCGGTGTTCCAGATCGAGACGATCTCCCGCGTGCGGTCGGTCGTTTCGAGGAGGCGCTCCAGGTGCGTCCGCGCGGTCCGCACGTCGTCGTCGGTCTCCGGGCCGTGGTCGCGCCGTTCGACCCTGTCCAGGGTGCCGAGCGCGACGGTGAGTTCGTTCCGGAGGTTGTGCCGGAGCACGCGCTGGTTGATCGTCAACAGCTTGGTCAGGTCGCGGGCCTCGCCGAGCCGCTCGTCGGCCTCGACCGCGTACAGCCCGCCGCGGACGCCGACCGCCGACCCGAGGCTCGTCGCGAACGCGAGGAGGAAGGTGAACTCCGACGCGTCGCCTTCCAGCACCCAGATCAGCCAGACCGCGAACGCGAGGAGCGCGAACGAACCCGCCACGGAGACCGCCAGCCGCAGCGCCCGCCACTTGCCCGACCGGGAGACCGGTCGGTTCGGGAGCCCGTACCCGGTCGCGACGACGAGGAGGGCGATGGCGCAGATCACGAACGCCTCCAGCGTCGTCCCGATCCCCTCGCCCTCGGTGACGAGGTGCGCGAGGCCGAGGCCGAAACAGAGGGCCCCGAGCGCGTACACCCCGTGTTGGGGGCGGATCCGGCGACGTGGGAAGGACACGATTTGTCATACGAAGGGTGATACAAAGGGTTTCGCCACCGGGGGGTCGCGGCGGGGCGAGGCGCCCTCGGCCTACGCGTCGCTCTCGTATGCCTCGACCCAGTCCGTCACCGCCGCCTTGAGCGCCCCGGTCGTGCTCCCGAGGTTCAACAGCTGGTAGCCGGCCGCCGCCTTCTCGTTCACGTCGTCCGTTCCGAAGCCGAGCCCGCCGACGGGCACACTCGCGGCGATGGCCTTCGACCGGACCGTCTCGACCGCCTCTTGCACCGCCGGGTGGTCGATCTCCCCGGGGTGGCCGAGCGAGACCGACAGGTCGAACGGCCCGACGAAGACGAAGCCGAGGTCCGGGACGGCGAGGATCTCGTCGAGGTTCGCGACCGCGGCCTCGGTCTCGATCGTCGCGCCGACGAGCGTCTCCGCGTCCTCCGTCGCCACGTAGTCCTCGGCGAGCCCCCAGCGGCGGGCGCGCGGCGATCCGAGGCCGCGGTCCCCCGGTTCGCCGTCGTACTCGAAGCGGGCCGACTTGACCGCCGCCCGCACCTCGTCGGGGCCCTCGACGCGCGGGAGGAACACGTTCCGCACGCCGAGGTCGAGCGCCTTCCGGACGAGCGTCGGGTCCGTGTCGGGAAGCCGCACGAGCAGCTCCGTGCCGGTCGCGTCGGCCGCGCGGAGCAGGTCCTCGATCCGGCCCGCGTCCCACGGGTCCGGGCCGCCGTGTTCGAGGTCGAGCCAGACGGCGTCGAGCCCGAGGTCGCCGTAGAACTCCACGAGCGTCGGGCTGTACGCGTTATCGAGCACGCAGAGCGCGACGTCTCCGTCGCCGAAGGTCGCCGCCAGGGCGTTTGTCGACTGTGGGTCTGTCATAGCTCGTCGCTTCGGGCGCTCGCGGGATACGTGTGCCGACCGCGGCGGCGGCCCGGTCAACGCTCCCGGGCGATGACGAAGAACCGCTCCGCCCCGCGGAGGTCGATCTGCGCGACGTGCACGTCGACGTGGAGCCTCGACCCGTCGCGGCGACGGTAGCGCCCCCCGAGCTCCCGCATCTCGCCAGGATCCATCTCGGCCCACATGCGCCTCGCTTCGGCGGGGTCGATCGCCTCGTCGACCTCCCAGACGCGCTTGCCGAGGAGCTCGTCCTCCGCGTAGCCGAGCTCGTCGCACAGCCGGCGGTTGGCGTCCACGATCCGCCCGTCCGCGTCGTGGATGTCGATGAGGTCCGGCGACTGCTCGAAGAGGATGTCCAGCTTGGCGGCCCTCGATTCGAGCTCCGCCTCGCGCTCCTTCCGGTCGGAGATGTCGCGGATGATACAGACGTGCCCGCCGTCGTCGAGGCCCGCGAGCGAGAGCAGCTTCGGATAGACGCTGTCGTCGACGCGCTTCCCGACGGACTCGTCGGACCACGGGTCCTCGGAGAGCGAGGGGATCACCTTCTCTCGGAGCCGTTCGGTCTCTTCCTCGGGGACGGTCGTCACCCAGGGCTCGCCGATCAGCGTTGCGGGGTCGACCCCGTACAACTCGGCGTACGCGTCGTTCATGTCGGTGTAGTGGCCGTCCGGACCGATGACGGCGATCCCCTCGTTGGAGGCCTCGACGGCCCGCGCCCACAGGTCGGCCTCGCGCTCCGCCCGCCGCCGCTCGACCGCGTTGACGATCCGGTTCGCGAGGAGCTCGAAGTGGTCGGCGCCCCCGCCCTTCTGGAGGTAGTCGGTGACGCCCGCGGAGATGGCGCTACTCGCGACGGCCTCGGACCCCTTGCCGGTGAAGAGAATGAAGGGGAGGTCCGGTCGGTCCGCGCGGACGGCTTCGAGGAACTCGATGCCGTTCCGGTCCGGCATGTCGTAGTCGGAGACGACGCAGTCGAAGTCGCCGGTCGCGAGGGCGTCGAGCGCCGCCTCGACGTCGGCGACCGACTCCACGTCGATCCGGTCCTCGACGCGCGCGAGGTACGTGGCGGTGAGCTCCGCGAACCCCCCGTCGTCCTCCGCGTGGAGCACTCGGATCGGCGTCTCCGCGTCCATGGTGTGTCATGAGGTTCAAGTCACTTAGTCGCTCCCCGCCCGTCGCGGTCGTCGCGACCGCGGCCCGACCCGAGGCGCGGGGTCGCTCGGGGGAGGGGGCGATCGGAGCGGCGCCGATCAGAGCGACAGGTGCGAGGTCGACCCCGGGTCGCCGTCGTCGGTCCCGCCCTCGTGTCGGAACGAGTAGCCGTCGTCGGTCAGGTAGACGGCGCCGTCGTCGACGGCGACCTCGACGTCGCGGAGCGTCGTCCCGTCCGCCGGGCCGTTGTCGCACTCGCCGGAGCAGGCGTCGAACAGCGAGCCGTGTCGCGGACAGATCACCTCGCCGTCCCGCATCGGCACGCCGCCGCCCGTGTCGAACCGCTGGCTCTCGTGCGGACAGGTGTTGACCCACGCCCGAATCCCGGGCGGCTCCTCGCAGGGCACGAGGACGACCTCCCGGTCGTTCGTGAACGGGTCGGCCGCCGTGAAGCGGTAGGACCCGCGTTCGGTGACGGTCTCGACGTCGGCCAGCTTCGTCCCGTTCGACATCGGGCGTGTCCACGGGCGGTCAGAAGTAAAACACCGGGGTCGGCGACGCGTCCCGCGCGACCGCGTCGAACGGCGCGTCGCCGCCGACTACGCCTGCGTGACCGACCCCTCCTCGTGCGGCTGGACGACGACGAACCCGTCGGGGCCGGTGAACTCCATCTGGAGCGACTCGCCGGAGGTCTGCCCGATCTCGACGAGCTTGTTCGTCTCGATAGAGGGCGAGAGGTTCGCGCTCCACGCCACGGTGGCGTCCGGGTCGGTGAACACCGGCGGCGTCAACACCAGCGGGTCGCCGTGCGTCGAGATCGCGACCTCGCCGGGACCGGTGAGGAACACGTTCGTCAGGCCGCCGGCCGCCATCCCGGAGAGGCTGCCGACGGTGTCGATCTCGTAGTCGACGCTGGCGTCGAACGCCAGGACGTCGTTGCCGTTGACCGAGATCGACTCGCCGTCGTCGAGGTCGAGCACCCGTACCTTCTTGCTCTGCTCGGCGGCGTACAGTTGCCCCTCGCCCTCCGCCTCCATGATCGGCGTCCCCTCGCCGCTGACGGCCTCCTTCACGATTCCGGTGACACCGCCCTCCGCGGAGGCCCGGCCGGTGAAGGTGAGATCGCCGGTGTACGCCACCATCGCGCCGGCCTTCACCATCACCGTCCCGGAGACCGGAATCCGCAGCAGCCTGTTGTTCGCCTTCTAAAAGCCGGTGCCGTCAGCGTCGGGCGCGTTCGACCGCGTGAACTCGTCGAGGTCCATGCTCGCACGAGTGATCGCTCGGACGACACTTGGGAGTCGCGGAGAGTAAAGCGAGATTTTGAGCCTGTCGAGCGCCGTGTAGATGGGTCGTCGTGTGAGACGCTCTGTCGCGATTTCGGCCGGATAGGCGACCGAAGTAGACGTTGGCGGTTCGTCGGCAACGACGCGGCGATCGGACGACTGTGACCACCTGCGACGCCCGCTCATACGTAGACGGTGCGGTCGGCGCGTGCCTCCGAGGCCGCCTCGCGGCCGAGGAGCACGCGCGAGGGAGCCGGTGAGCGCTCGGAGAGCGCGAACCGCGAGGCTGGGGAGGTGTGAGGCTTCGGCGCTGTGCGGTCGGCTGGGACTCAAAGGGGCAGCCGCGAGGGCGAAGCACGGCGCAGCAAGTACCGCAGCGAGTGAGCGGAGCGAACGAGCGAGGAACGCAGCAAGCCGCGCGAGCCGTCGCGGCTGGGGCTTTGGCGGTGTTCACCGTCGATCCAGCATGTACTGCATACAGCCGAGCGGCTGGGGCTTTGGACGCCTTCACCACACTAGCGTCAACCCCGGATCACCGGGGGATCGCGGCTTTAGAGGCGTTCGTCACAGCGCCCTAACTACTCAAAAAATATCGATAACGACACCGCTCGTCGGATACAGGAATCGCTCGACGAATTCGATACGCCCGTTCGCGTAGTCGCCGTGTCCGTACCGAACTCGATCGATCCGGGTTGAACTCGCGGCGTCCGACCTCTCAAGACCCGTCGCCTTCCGTCGACGAAGCGTCTGGCGCTCCGCCGAGGCGCACGACGATCCGCTCGGTCGTCGGGGCGTACACGGTCATCTCCGTTCCCTTCTCGGAGTACCAAGTCTTGACCGGAGCGATCAGCTCCGCCTCGCAGAGCCGGTCGAGGTGGTACGTCACGTTCTGGAGCGACGCGTCGACGGCGGCGGCGACGTCGGAGGCCGTGCCGGGCTCGTCCGCGAGCGCGGCGAGGACCCGCTGGGCGGTGTTACACGAGAGGGCGCGGAGGGCGTCGGTCGGCTCGTCGCGTCCGATGACGACGTCCGTCTCCTCTCGGGGGGCGTGCTCGACGGGCGGCTGGTGTGGAAACGCGCTTGCCATGAGCTGTGGAGGGTGAGCGACTCGTTCGCTCTGTTCGGTTCAAGCCGAACGAATCAAACATTTTAATACTTACGAAACGTCTACGTCGCGTATGGCCGTTCGACACGTTCACCCGTCGGAGCGACGAGGGAGCCCGCATGAGTGAGGACGCCGAGGTCGCCCGCGAGCGCGTCATCGAGTCGCTCGAACAGTCGGCCGAGGTGTACGGGCTGAGCCGCAGCGCCGGCCGGATCTACGGCGTCCTCTACTTCGCGACCGACCCGCTGTCGATCCCCGAACTCGTCGAGCGGACCGGGTACGCGAAGTCGACGGTCAGCAACGTCACCCGCACGCTCACGCGGGTCGGGCTGATCCGGCGGCGGTCGTCGGACGGCGGCGGACGACGGGTCCGGTTCACCGCCGAGCGCGAGGTCTGGTTCATCGTACAGGACGTCTTCCAGCAGTACGTGTACCGCGAGCTACAGACCACGCACCGGGAGATCCGACGCGCGGAACGCGGCCTCGGCGACGCCGGGGGCGCTGACGACGCGGGCGGCGTCGAGGCCGAGCGGATCCGCGAACTTCGGGAGACGTACGCGGACCTCCGGGAGATCGTCGAACTCGTCTCCGACCTCTCGGCCGCGGAGCTGCGGGACGCGCTGGAGTCCTACGAGCGATAGCGCCGACCTCCCCCACTTCCCCCCGCTCGTCTCCTCTCACTCCCCCTCGCTCATCTCCTCTCACTTCCTCCCGCTCGTCTCCCCCTACCAGTGCACCGCGTACGTGCACTCGTCGCCGCCCTCTCGCCGGGAGTTCGATCCGGTCTCCTCGATGAACACGAACGAGTCGACCGGGGCGTGCTCCCGCGCCACGCCGCGGATCAGTCCGCGGTCGAACGGGCACGGGTACGGCGTGTGACACGTCACCTCGCCGGTCCGGTCGTCGACGCGCTCGAAGCGGTACTCGCCGATCTCCCCGCCGCGGTGGTTCCGGCGGTAGGCGTCGTCGATCCCGCGGAGCCCGGCCGGGACGGTCGCCGACTCGTCCGGCCAGTCGGCGGCGTCGGGGACCTGCTCGCCGAGGCGATCGAGGACGTGCGGCTGGAGGTCCGCCGCGATGGTCTCGAACGCGTCTAGCCACGCCTGCTGCGGGTACCACTCGTCGGGCGCCGGATCGCGGATCCCCGCCTCCGTGAGCGCCGCGAGCGCCCGGTCGCGGTACGCGTCGGAGAACCGACCCATCCCCTCCTCGACGACCGACAGGACCGTTCGACCGTTCACCTCCGCGTCCCGGTCGAACGCCTCGTACGGAGTCATAATGCGCGTCTAACGAGTTCGAGGGCATAAACCCAACACATCGGACGACGGGAGGGCAGACGCCGGGGCGCGTGGCGACGGTCGCGGCGGGCGCCCGTCCAAAAATATCTGTCTGTCTGACAAAAAAGTAATACGGGTGGGGGCGCCTCGTGAGCCCATGGTGAAGAGCACGGTCCGGTTTCCCGAGTCGGTCGTCGGCGAGATCGAGTCGCTGGTCGAGGAGGGCCAGTTCGAGAGCAAGTCCGAGTTCTACCGGTTCTCGACCGACTACGTGCTGAACCAGGTGCTCGACGACTACGAGCCGGAGACGATCGACTACGAGGAGATCAGAGGCGAGGTGATGCCGCAGGCGGGGCGCGAGCTCGGCGGCGACGCCGACGCGGACCACCCGCCGTTCTTCGAGAGCGTCGCATTCGTGCGGAAGCTCGCTCTCCGCGGGAACTTCAGCGACGCCGAGGACTTCATCGACCACCAGTACGTGCCGGGCGACCGCCACGCGGTCGTCTTAGAGGAGCTCCTCCGGCTGTACCGGGCGGAGGCGGCCCCCGCCCCGCGGGAGACCGTCCCGCGGGAGACCGCCTCGGACCGCGACGCGACGCGAGCCGCGCCGGACGAACCGCAGCGCTGACCGGTCGCCGGTTCCCCGATTCCGCTCGGCTCAGCCGCCTGGCTTCCTTAACTCAGTTCCCCGACACCTCGGTTCAGTTCTCCGGCTCCGCTCGGCTCAGTCGCCACCGGAGCGCCGCGGCGACGAAGAGCACCGCCGCGAACGTGACGAGTCCGGAGATCAGCGCGCCGCGAGCGCCGGTGACGCCGGTGGTGAACGCGCTCGCCGACGCCCCGCCCCCGGCGACGGCCGCGCCGCCGGCCAGCCCGCCGAACCCGATACAGCAGAGGCTCAGCAGGCTGACGAGCGACAGCGACCCGAGCAGGCCGTCCCCGCTCACGGGCCGGCCCTCCGCCTCCGAACCGAACCGGACGCCGGGGGCGGCGTCGGCGGGGGCGCGTCCATGTCCCCGGCTGGTCGGTCCGCGTTGGAATAGGTGACGGGCTCTGGCGCGTCGCGCGTCAGACCGTCACACCGACGCGGGGACGGAGCCGACCGTCGCCGACGCGTCGCGGTCTCTCATCGACCCGCGATGCCGCGTCACCTCATCCCGGGTAAGGGCCCGCGAACTGGCCGCTGAACGGCCAGTAAGATATTTCAGCGTTCAGCTGTTTATCGTTACCAAGTGTCATGGAAGTCGCGGATGACGGATCGGATCGGCCCCGATCCGACGACGACTCACAGGGGCGTCACACGTACCGGACGGACCGGGCCGTCCGCGAGGGCGGTCGGCTCCTCGGCGAGGTCGACGGCGATCGCTTCCGCGAGGTGCTCCTGCGCCACCCGGAGGCGTGCGAAGCGTACCGGATGATATCGGGGACTGGGTACCGAGACCCGTCGGAGGCGACGGGGAGCTACACCGCGGCGGAACACGCCGGCCGGGTCGAGGCGGACGTCGAGTCGGTCGCGGCGGGGCTGATCGACCCCGGTCACACCTGCGTCGTCAGGCTCGACACGGCCGGGCCGCAGCTCGCGACGGTCCGGAACGAGGTCGAGCGGGCACAGGTCGAGTTCGACGTCGACCGCGTCCGCTGGGTGGCGCCGGAGGGGACTGGCTCCGGGGACTGACGCGGCGGTCCGCTCACCCGCGTCGCACCGCGATGTCGGAGTAGCCGCAGCCGTCACAGGAGAGCGTCTCGCGCGCGCCGAACCGGTACGCCGACAGGGCCGCCCCGCAGCGCGGGCAGGCGTCTCCCGCGGCGAGCGGCGGGGCGTGGCGGACGCCCGCGACCACGAGCCGGACGGCGAGCTCGTCCGCGGCCGTCTCGTCGACCGCGCCGCCCCAGATCACGTTGGCGTCGGCGCCGACCCGGTCGCGGACCGCCGCGATCGCGTCGGTCGCGGCGGCGACGCTCGTGGCCGGGTCGACGACGACGTCCACGAGGACCGCGCTCGCGTCGGTGGCGTCGACCCCCGCCGGGAGCCCGTCGAAGGCCGCCGCGACCGCGGCCTCCGGCGCGTCGCGGTCGGCGGTCCCGGTGCCCAGCGCGGCGACGCCGGCGGAGAGCACCGTCTCGGCGTCGGTGAGGTCGAGGTTGACGAAGCCGGGCTCCTGGACCGTCGCGAGGAGCGCGCGGACCGCCGGCTCGACGGCGTCGCCCTCGGCGAGCACCACGGCGTCGACGGCGTCGCGAACCGCCGCCAGCGCGTCGCCCTCGGCCGCGACCGCGGGGACGACCGCGACCGCGAAGGCGTCGAGGGCGGCGAGCGCCCGGAGCGTCTCGGTCGCCTCGTCGTCCTCGCCGACCTCGTCGGGGTCGAGGGCGACGACGACGGCCGCCGGGGACCCGGTGGCGGTCCGCGACACGTCAGCCGCCTCCGCGAGGAGGTCCTCGGCCGACGCGTACCTGGCGTTCCGGAACGACGCGCCGGCGAGCCGGTCGGCGTACGCGCCGAGGCCGCAGACGACGACGGAGCCGTCGAGGGCGTCGGCCGCCTCGCGCAGTTCGTCCCGGTGAGTCATCTGCGAGGGCCGTTTCGGCTCCGGCGACAAACCCCTTCGCACTCGCTCGCGGCCGGGGAGAGGGGGGACCGACCGCGGGCGGTCGCCGCCGGCGGGACGCTCCCGGCGAGACGCGCCGAGCGGGACGCCGCCGGCCGGATCCCAACCGCTAAGCCCCGTCGACCGCGACCGACCGGCATGGAGCGTTTCCGGAACACGGGGCAGCCGGACTGGGACTGGTGGGGGCGGATCTGGCCGACGCCCGGCGACACACTCCGACGGCTCGGGCTGGCGCCCGGCGACCGCGTCGCCGAGGTCGGCTCCGGCAACGGCTACTTCGCTCTGCCGGCCGCGCGGATCGCCGACCCGGCCTCGGCGTACGCCGTCGACCTCGACGAGTCGCTGCTCGCCGAGCTGGAAGGGCTCGCGGACGCGCAGGGGATCGACAACGTCGTCCCGGTCCGCGCCGACGCTCGCGACCTCGCCGACCTCCTCCCCGAGCCGGTCGACCTGGCGCTGTTCGCGAACGCCTTCCACGGGGTCGACGACCGGGCCGCGTTCGTCGCGGGCGTCGCGGCCGCGCTCGCCGCCGACGGGCGGTTCGTCGTCGTCAACTGGCGCGACCGGCCGCGCGAGGAGACGGCGATCGCCGGCGAGCCGCGCGGCCCGCCGACCGAGCTCCGGGTCGGTCCCGAGGAGACGCGGCGCGCGGTCGAGGACGCGAGCGACCTGCGGCTCGCCCGCGAGGTCGACCTCCCGCCGTTCCACTACGGGCTCGTCTTCGAGCGCTGACTGACGGGCGCCGCCGTAGCCATGCAATCGCTTTTTGTCCGGGCGGATCCGAATCGGGGTATGACCATCGAACCGGCCGCGATCGAGGACCTCATCGAGGACGGAATCCAGGACGCCGTCGCCCGCGTGACGGCGCCGCGGGTCCACAACGACGAGGACGAGGACGCCCACTTCGCGGCCGTCGTCGTCTCGCCCGCCTTCGACGGCGAGTCGCTCGTCGACCAGCACCAGCGCGTGTACGACGCCGTCGGCGACCACA
>NZ_CVRT01000092.1 GCF_001261915.1 Halorubrum sp. SD626R | reverse complement strand
TGATGAGGCTCGACGAGGGGCGTCGTCCCCTCGCCGAGCGTCACCCGGTCGGCGGGGTCGTCGCCGACGGCGAGGAAGTCCGCGAACGCCCAGAGCCCGTCGCGAGCGTCGAGCGATTCGTCCCCCTTCTCCGGATCCGGCGACAGGCGACCCGGCTCCGGCGCCGGTCGGTCCGGAACCGGCGGATCGGCGAAGTTCAGGGGCGCGCCGCACTCGCAGCGCCACCGGTCGGCGAACGTCGCGCCGCAGTCGGAACAGGCGAGCCGCCTCGGCGTCGCGCCGCCCTCGCTTCTGCCGGCCGGCTCGTCGTCGGCCGCCATCAGTACTTGTCCACGTTGGTGCCGACCGAGCAGACGTACTCGCCGGCGGCGACCTGCGGGAGCCGCCGGGTGCGCCAGAAGATCCCGTCGTCGTCGGCGGTCACGCGGCCCTTCAACTCGCCGAAGGTGTCGGTCACCTCGAAGAGGGCGTCGCCGGCGGAGACGCGTTCCCCGAGGTCTCGCTGGAACCGGACGAGGCCGCCCGCGGGCGACCCGTACTGGTCGAATCCGCGCGCCCTGATCTGCGATTCGAGGTCGACGTCGCCGTCGAGGAAGCCGTGGTGTCGGAGCACGTTGAACACCCCCTCGACGCCGTACCGGATCGACTCCTCGTCCCAGCCGACGGCGCCGCCGAGCTCGGGGTCGATCGTCGGGATCCCGTGTTCCGGCCCGGCCCGCGCGAGCTGCCCGTCCGGGCCCTTGATGTCGAGGACGTGGCCGCAGCCGAAGGCCTTCGCGAGCTCCAAGCAGTCGCCGTGGAGGTGGTGGCGGATCCCGCACCGCACCCGGGTCTCGTTTATCATCCGGCTGGTCGACCCCTGGTGGAGGTCGAGGATGTAGTCCGCGCGCTTCGCCGCCTGGAACGTCGCGTGGGCGATCCGCTCGCTTGTCGTCCCGTCCTCGTCGCCGGGGTACCCTCGGTTCATCTTCCGGTCGTCGATCGGGTTCCGGTGTTCCGCGACCTGGAACCCGAAGTAGTTGACGATGCCGACGACGAGGACCGCGCCCGACAGCGCCGTCGGATCGAGCCGCGGGACGACGCGGTTGACGACGCCTAACCCGTTGAGCTCGTCGCCGTCGCTGACCGCCTGCACGTACAGGGTCTCTCCGTCCGCCGCGCCGTTGACGACGGCGACCGGCAGCCGCACGGGGCTCCCGTCCCGCGTCTCGCCCACTTCGAGACGGCCCGTGTCCGTCTCGCCCGGCGGGGCGCGGGCCGTTCCAAGCGTGATCATTACGCGAACGTGGGCCGGCCGCCCCTTTATCCGTTCGGTCTACGGCGATCCACCGACACAAGCTTTATCGCCGTCTCGGCCGAGAGACCGGTATCGAAGGTCGCGTTCGCCGAGCGCTCCGGTCCGTCTCGCCCCTCGACCGGCCGAACCGGACTCGGTGACCCGACCGGCCCGACCGGCGGTCGGGCGCGGTCCACTCACATGAGCATCGACATCGACCCGCTGTCGGACGGCGCCGGACTCGCGGTCACGGACCACATCGAGAACACCCAGTTCGAGGTGTACACCGACCGGGCCGTCGAGCCGGTCGCGACCCCCGAGAACGCCCATTACTTTCCCGTCGACGCCAGCGTCACCGTCGAGACGGCGTCCGTCGAGATCCCGCGCGTCGCGGTCGTCGAGACCCGCGACGGCGACGGCGCGCTCCTCACCCGGGGCGACGCCTACGACATGCCGCCCGGGACGTACCACGTCGGCATCGACCCCGCACCGACCAAGCTGTACCTGGCGTTCGACGCGGGCTTTTCGGTGTCGACGACCGAGCGGACCACGCGCGTCGACCTCGACGCGCCGAGCGAGGTCGCGCTCGGCTTCCGCTCGCTCCACCAGGTGCCCGCCGGGACGATCGAGACCCCGACCGACCCCGAGTCGCTGATGGGCACCGTCTCGCTGCTCGGCTCCGCGCTCCAGACGACGAGCCCGGAGCGGTCGTTCCCCACCCTCCGCGGGCATCCGCCGTTGATCGAGCCGGGCGACGAGCTCCGCGTGCCCGACCCGATCGAACCGCCTGACTCCGGGGTCCGGATCGTCGTGCCGCCGACGTACGAGTCCCTCTACCCGGTCGTTCCGCTCGCGTACTACTTCGCGGCCGACGTCGTCCCCGGGGCGGAGCCCCGGATCGAGGGCGACGGCTGGAGCCACCCGCTGGCGCCGGACTTCGAGCGACGGACCGCGGAGGTCCTCCGGCAGTCGTTCCACTTCGACTGCCTCGCTCGCACCGAGGGGTTCTACCCGGTCGACCTCCACGAGCGGCGGACGACCGACGTCGACCTCGACTGGGGCCGGCTGTACGACCTCCCCCTCGCGGAGCGGCTGGGCGAGTACCTCGCGGTCCCCTTCGAGCGCGTCGAGCCCGAGCTCCCGCAGTGGACGCTGACGACCGACGTGCGACCCGACCCCGGGAACGTGGAGATGCTCCCGTTCGTCGCCGGCGAGCTCTCCGTCGTTCGGTCGCCGGAAACGGCCACCCCGGCGACCGCGAGCGAGGGGGGCGGCGTCGGGTTCTTCCGCGGGCCGGACGGCGATCCCGCGCCGGTTCCGGCGTCGACCGGCCCGGACGAGTTCGTCCGGGGCGCGGCCGAGACCGATCCCGTTCGAGGTGCCGACGCCCCGCCTGACTGCGGCGCGGTGCCGGCCGACGCCGACTTCGTGCGGCCGGAGCCGGTGGACACGGTCGAGCACGCGTGGGTCGGCGACGGCGTCCCGCTCGACGCCAACAAGGCCACCCTCGACGCGTACCACCGCCGGTTGGAGGCGGGCGCGGTCGAGCAGTCGCGGATCTCCGTCTTGGTCGTCTGCAACGACGAGCAGATGCGCGAGGAGGGCGCGGTCGCGGACCTGTACGGCCTCCGCGACATGGTCCAGTTCGACATCGAGGTGCGCCACGACCTCACCCGCGAGGAGATGCGCGAGGCGCTCCGGTCCGACGTCGACTTCCTCCACTACGTCGGCCACGTCGACGACCGCGGGATGCAGTGTACCGACGACTACCTCGACCTGACCGACGAGGAGCTCGACGTCGGCGTCAGCGCCTTCCTGCTCAACGCCTGCCAGTCGTACCAGCAGGGCGAGGCCCTCGTCCACCGCGGCTCCCGCGGCGGCATCGTCACCCTCTCCGACGTGGCGAACTCGCCGGCGACCCAGCTCGGCCGCATCATCGCGCGTCTGATGAACAGCGGCTTCAACCTTCGAACAGCGCTTCACGTGGCGAAGCGAGAGCTGATCACCGGCCACCAGTACATCGTCGTCGGCGACGGCGGGACGACGATCTGTCAAAGTCGAAGTGGGGTAGCTTTTGTAATTAATTTGGAAAAAAGTAGGACGAACCAGTGGAACCTGACCGTAGAGGGATTCCCGAATGGACCGTATGGAGTTGGCTCTATGACATATCTTAACTTGGATCGCGATGATGAGAACCATATAATACCATCAAAAATAACAGTAAAAAATGTTGACACTGACGAAGTTAATACGTTTCTAAATATGGAAAATAATCCGATATTCTACGGCGGCGAACTCACTTGGAACGACAGGCTTTCTACGCTTACGGACCTGCCGTAGTGGCGCCTTGGTTTGCCACCGCCGGCGCCGCCTGCGTCAGCAGCAGCAGCGCGGTGAACAGGACGCCGGCCATTTTCGGGTGCTCTGCCACGTACTCCGCTACACTCTCGTGCATATTTCACAAAAAATCGCGCGTAATTAAAGAACAAGTTGTTTTGCGGCAACCGGTTTCACATATTTGAATTTTAGATATTATGAATAAATCCGCTATCGGTCGAGTCGCTCGACCTCTCGGGCCTCCCTCGGCCGTATCACCGGTGTATTGAAGGTCGTTTCGTCACTGTTCCCGGTATGGGAGCGGGCGACGACGTCGACCTCTTCGACCCGTTCCGCCAGTTCCTCTCGCTGCGGCGCGACGTGCTCGTGCTGTCGCTCGCGATGTTCGCGTTCAGCCTGGGGTTCCAGATGACGAACCGGTACGTCCCGGAGTACATGTCGGCGCTGGGCGCGGGCGCGTTCGTCATCGGGCTGTTCGGAACCGTCGGCAACGTCATCGGCGCGGTGTATCCGTATCCGGGCGGTCGGCTCTCGGACCGGATCGGGTCGCGGGTCGCGCTCACGCTGTTCGGGCTGGTGTCGAGCCTGGGGTTCGGCGTGTGGCTCGCCGCGCCGACCCTCGGGACCGTGACCGTCGCGGGCGTCGTCTTCGAGCCGTGGATCTGGATCTTCGTCGGCCTCTTCCTCGCGCAGGCGTGGAAGTCGTTCGGCCTCGGAGCGACGTTCGCGATCGTCAAGCAGTCCGTGCCGCCGGAGCGACTGGCGCGCGGGTTCGCGAGCACGGAGGTGTTCCGGCGGACTGCGTTCCTGATCGGACCGCTGATCGCGGCGGGGATCATCCAGTACGCCGCCGACTTCACCGTGAGCTTCCAGTACGTGCTCGCGGTGGCGCTGCTGTTCGGCGTCGTCGCCACCGCGCTCCAACACGTCCTCTACGACGCCGAGGAGGACACGCTCGGCAAGGAGTTCGAGGGGGTGAGCGAGGTGTTCGCGGACCTCCGGCGCCTCCCGCCGGAGCTCCGCCCGCTGCTCGTCGCCGACACGCTGGTGCGGTTCGCGAACGGGATGGTGTACGTCTTCTTCGTCATCGTGATCACGCGGTTCCTCGAGGTGGGGATCGACGTCGGCCCCGTCTCGCTGTCGCCGGCGGCCTTCTTCGGCGTGCTGCTGGCGATCGAGATGCTGGTCGCGCTCGTCTCCATGCCGCCCGCGGCGCGGGCCGCCGAGCGAGTCGGACTCAAGCCGGTCGTCGCGCTCGGCTTCCTCGTGTACGCGGTCTTCCCGGTGCTGCTCATCAACGTCCCCGCGGACACGCCCCTGACCGCGCCGCTCGTCGTCGCGCTGTTCGCGTTCTCCGGGCTCCGGTTCGCGGGGCTCCCCGCCCACAAGGCGCTGATCGTCGGGCCCGCCGAGCGCGACGCGGGCGGCCGCGTCTCGGGGTCGTACTACCTCCTCCGCAACGCGGTCGTCATCCCGAGCGCGGCGCTCGGCGGGCTGATCTACGGTGGGTTCTCGATCCCGGGGACCGAGGTCTCCGTCGCCGGGAACCCCACGGTCGCCTTCGGGCTCGCGAGCGCGGTCGGGCTCGTCGGCGTCGCGTACTTCGCGCTGTTCGGCGAGGAGTACGACGCGTACGCGTGAGAAACGAGCGCGTTCGGAGGAGCCGGTCCGGTCGCCGGCGGCGCCTCGGGGGGTCGGCTCAGTCGTCGTCGGCGGCGCCCGGAACGGCGCCGGCCGCGTCGGGCCCCGCGACCGCGCCGTCGCCGCCGTCGAACGATTCGAGCCGCTCTCGGAGCCGGCGCGTCCGACGGGAGAGGTCGTCGATCCGGTCGCTCACCGCGTCGAGGTCGTCGTTCTGCTCTTCGACCAGCTCGGCGGCGTCCGCGGCCTCCGCGGTGGACGCCTCGCTCAGCTCCGCGACCTCGTCCATCATCGCGACGGTCTCCTCCGTCGCCGTCGCCTGCTCGTCGGTCGCCTTGCTGATCGACTGGACGCCGTCGTTCGCGTCCTCGACCGTGTCGACCATCTCCAGCAGGAGCTCCGCCGAGTCGTCGATCGTCTCGACGCCGCGCTCGACGCGCTCGCCGGTCTCGCGCATCTCGGAGACGGTCTCGCTGGCGGTCGACTGCAGCGTCTCGATCCGCGTCTCGATCTCGTCGGTCTTCTCCGCGGTCTCCTCCGCGAGCGACTTCACCTCGTTGGCGACGACCTCGAACCCCTCGCTCGCGTCCCCGCCGGCCCCGCCGCCACCGGCCCGGGCCGCCTCGATGTTGGCGTTCAGCGCGAGGATGTTCGTCTGCTCCGCGATGTCGTCGATCAGCGTGACGATCTCGCCGATGCGGTCCATCTCCGACTCCAGCTGTTCGACCTTCTCGATCGAGGCCGCCGTCCGCTCGCGGATCGCCTCCATCTCGGTGACGGCCTCGGTGGCGGCGTCGTTTCCGGCGTTGCCGATCTCGGCGGCGTTCGCCGACTTCGTCGCGACCTCGTCAGAGGAGGAGGCGATCTCCTCGATCGACGCCGAGAGGTCGGAGAGCTCGCCGGAGGCGTCCCGCACGGTGTCGTACTGGTCGCCCGCGTTGTCGGCGATCCCGTCGATCACCTCGACGACGTCGTCGCCCTGCGCCGCCAGTCGCCGCGCCGTGTCGTCGATCTCGGTGCTGGCCTCGTCGACCTCGGCCGCGAACGACCGGACGCCCTCGACGGTCGCCTCCACGTCGCTGATCATGTCGTTGAACGACGCCGCGATCGTCGCCAGCGCCTCGGCGTCGACGTCCTCGTCGGCCCGCACGGAGAGGTCGCCGTCGGCGGCCGCGTCGAACGTCTCGCTCATCCGCTCCGCGCTCGCGGCCAGCGACTCCGCCTGTCGCTCGGCCTCCGCGCGCGCCGTCTCCGCCTCCCGCTGGGCGGTCTCCAGCTCGTCGATCCGCGTCGCGATGGCGTCGCGCATCGAGCGCACGGCCGCGAACAGCCGGCCGACCTCGTCGTACCGCGGCGCGTCGAGGTTCACGTCGAACTCGCCGTCCTCGATCCGCGCCGCCTTCTCGTTGAGGAACCCGAGCGCGCCGGCGGTGTCGCGGACGAGCGTGATCGTCAGCAGCGACGCCCCCACGACCGCGACGAACAGCGTCGTCACCAGCGCGGACAGCACGGCGGACTCCGCCTCCGCGGGTATCGACCCGCGGATCGAGAGCCACCGGGTCCACACGGTCACCCCGAGCAGCAGCGCGAACCCGGCGATGCCGAGGAAGCTCTTGGTGTTGAGGCTACGCGTCAGTACCGAACCGGAAGTGGTCGTATCGGTCATTGTCTCAGGCGGCGGTCGTCGCGGTCGTCGTTTCGCTCTCGGCGAACAGGTCGCCGACGCGGGTGATGCTGAACGTGACGATCGAGGTGAAGCCGATCTTGGCGGTCGTGTCGAGCACGGCGATGATGAAGTGGTAGTCGGCGGTCGATATCACGCCGACCCCGGAGCCGCTGAGCAGCCAGATCACCGGGTAGACGAACCACAGGGCGATGGTGAGGTCCCGGAGCGTCCGGAAAGTGCCCTGCACGGCGGCGCTCTCGTCGCGGACGCCGTCCGTCACGGTCGTGAGCAGGAGGTAGACCACCGCGAGGAACGCGACCGACGAGACGGCGAACCCGCCCCACTTGACCCCCGGCGTCGCCGCGGTTGTCGCGGCGTAGCCGGCCCCGATCATGAGCGCGTCGGCGCCCATCGCGGCGGCGATCGTCTTCCGCGGGGCCGCCGCGACGACCGCGATGTGTAACACGATGAGCGGCGTCGTCAGGGCCCAGTCGAGGTACCGGAGCTCGACGACGAGCCCCTCCAAGGCGACCCCGCCAGAGCTCGCCGCCATCCCGGCGTACGAGAGCCCCGCGATCGACATGATCGCCGGCGGGAGCAGGAAGTACTCGTTCTCGTGGTCCCCCAACAGCGAGAACGCGACGAACGCGACGGTCGATACCCCCATCAGCGCTGCCACAGCGGCGAACACCGCCGTCTCTACCAACATGGTACCAATCAGCCCGTCATCAGACTTGAATCTCCCCCGCGAGTTATCAGAATTGGTATCTCGGCGGAGCTCCACGGGTGAGCCGGCCGAATCGGGAGAAATTCGGCGGCGGTCCGACTCAACCGGCCTCGACCAGCTTTTTATTATTCACCCGCGAACCGCCTCGCATGACCGACATCGCCGTCGCGGTGCGGGACGCGTTCGAGCACACCGACTACGACCTCGGCGACGTCGCGGTCAACCGTCAGCGGGTGCGCGTCCCGGTCCTCCGGGAGGGGGCCGATCCCGAGGCGCTCCGCGCCGTGATCGAGGAGGCGCTCGGCGCGGACGCGGTCGCCGGGGTCACCGTGACCACGGAGACGATCGACGGGGAGGACACCATCGGCACCGTCGTCTCGTTCCAGTACCGTCCGTAGCGCGGTACGGTTAAGCGTGCGGTGCTCGTATACCTCCCGTACACGATGACGTCCGACGACGGACACGACGGCGCTCAGTACCTCGCCGGCTCGCCGGTCCGAGTCGCGGTCCTCCGGGCGCTCCGGCGGGAGCCGCGTCGTCCGACGGACCTGACGGACGCGGTCGACGCGACCCGGACGACGGTCCAGCGGATCCTCGGGGGGTTCCGCGAGCGCGACTGGGTCGTCAAGCGCGACGCGGCGTACCGCGTGACGGCGACCGGGGAGCGGGTCCACGACGCGTACGAGACCCTGCTGGACGAGGTTGAGCTGGCCGACCGCTACGGCGGGTTCGCCGCCGACCTCGAACGCGTTGGCGCCGGGTTCCCCGCGGAAGCCGTCGACGCCGGCGAGCTGACGGTCGCGACGGACCGGAACCCGCTCGCCGCGGTCGACCGGATCGCCGACATCCTCCGGGAGGGCCGCCAGGCCGAGATTCGAGCGGTCTCGCCGGTCGTCATCCAGCAGTTCAACCGGGCGGCCGCGACCGCGCTCGACGCCGGCGCGGAGGTCGAGCTCGTCATCGACCGCGACGTGGTCGAGACGTCGGTCGCCGACTTCGCCCGCGCGACCGACCGGGCGCTCGACGACGACGACGCGACCGTCTACGTCTCGCCCGAGCCGATCGAGTACGGGCTGTTCAGGCGGGACGACGTCGCCTGCGTGACGGCGTACGACCGCCGGAACAACCCCCGGTGCGTGCTGGAGTCCACGGACTCGGCGGTGGTCGAGTGGGTCGACGACCGGTTCGAGTCGCTCGTCGCCGACGCTCGACGGCTGTCCGCGGTCGTCGAGAACGCCTGACGCGGCGGTCGCGACGCCCGGCGCCTACGCGCTCGACCCGTCGGCGTCGCCGTCGGACGCGTCGTCCGAGTCGGCGGCCTCGGGCTCGAAGTTAGCGGGGACGACCGTCGGGTGATCGATGCCGACGGGCGGCGTGCTCGCGCTCATGGCTCTGTTTACGCGTAGGCGAGGCACCGACTAAAAATTACCCATAGGCATAACGCATCCCGGCCGCGGGACGCGATGTCCGGTAGTTATCTCCCCGACGCCGGCACTATCCGCCGAACTCCTCGTCGTACAGGTCCTGCGCGTGTTCGATCGCGTCCTTCGCGGCCGCCTTGTCCTCCCACCCGAGCGTCTCGACCTCCTTGCCGGCCTCGAGGTTCTTGTACGTCGAGAAGAACTCGTCTATCTCGTCGCGGATCTGCTGCGGGATGTCTCCTAAGTCCTCGATGTGGTCGAACCGCGGGTCCTCGGTCGGCACCGCGATCACCTTGTCGTCCTGCTCGCCGTCGTCGTCCATCTTCATCAGCGCGACGGGGCGGGCCTCGACGACGCAGCCGGGGAACGTCTGGTCCTCGACGAGCACCATCACGTCGAACGGGTCCTCGTCGTCGTAGTACGACTGCGGGATGAACCCGTAGTCGTACGGGTAGTGGACGTTCGAGTGGAGCACGCGGTCGAGGACGACGCCGGGGATGTCCTTGTCGTACTCGTACTTGTTCCGCTCGCCCTTGAGACACTCGACGACCGCGTAAATCTCGTCGGGCGCGTCCGGGCCCGTCTCGAGGTCCTCCCAGAGGTTGACCATGTGACCGACATTCGGTCCATCGGTAGCAAAGTCCTTTCGGGTTCTCGGCGTCGACGAGGCGGCGTCGTATCGGACACGCTCCCCCGCCTTTCTGACCGCTTTCGGCGAGACTAATCAGCTGATCGGATGTCGTATTCTGTTCAAAACACCCGGTGTTTCCGACGGATCGTTGCGAATACGGCGTGTCTGTCGAAAATCAGTCAGATGTGGGTCGTCACCCGGATCACCGGTCTCGTCGCCGCAGTCACCGATAGCGGCAACCGCTCGGGGGGTTCGGCCGGATTAGACATTTAAACGATGATGAACCTTGAGAAAGGTTATAAGTTCGGGAACCCTCCGGATATCTATGTCAGAGGCACAATCAGTCACTGATGCGGAGGCACCGCGGCCGGCGTCGAACCTGACGGCGTTCCAGCAGAACATCCTCGCGATCCTCTCGGAGGAACCCATGTACGGGCTCGCGGTCAAGCGCGAGCTCGAATCGTACTACGGCTCCGAGGTCAACCACGGGCGGCTCTACCCGAACCTCGACGACCTGGTCGCCGACGGGTTCGTCGAGAAGAGCGAGCTCGACAAGCGGACGAACCAGTACGAGCTGACCGAGGCCGGCCACGACGCGGTCCTCGGCCAGCTTGAGTGGGTCCTCGACCGGTTCGTCACCGACGGGGAGCGCGCCGACGAGGTCCGCGCGCTCCTCGACGAGTAGCGCGGCGAGCCCGCGAGACGTACCGGCGCGCAACCGACACCGTTCTGGCACACGACGCGCGGTGAAAACCGCGCGCTTCCGAACCGACGAGCCTCGCCGCCGCCCTCGGTGGCGCCATCGCCGACGGCGCCGACCTCGGCGGTCCGGGCCTCGGCTACGATTCCTCCGGCCCGTCGACTTCGGCGGCGACCGACTCGATCACTGCCAGCGACTCCTCGACGACGGCGAGCTGTTCGTCCGTCGGCCAGCCGTTCCGCGGCAGGTACTCCTCGCGGAACTCCTCGCGCACCTCGGGGGTCGCGTCGTCGACGGCGCGCACGTAGTGATTGCTCATGAACGCCGCGAAGCTGCGGGCGGTGTCGGCGTGCGGCTCGCCGTGGGCCTCGGCGACCGCGTCGGCGACCGCCCCGTTGTAGGCGGCGACCTCGTCGTACCGGTCGGCGTCGCCCGGTCCCGACAGCGACACCTCGACGGCCCGGTCGGTGGTCTCGATCCGATCGAGCTGCACCGTCCCGTCGTCCATCCACTCGTCGGGGTACAACACGAGGGTGTCGTCGTCCTCGCGGAGCCGCGGGACGTAGTCGTGTTCGGCCGCTAGCTCGTCGCGGCGCTCGCGGTAGAACGCGGCCGCCGCGTCCCCCTCGGCCCGCCGGGCGAGCCGCGTGAGCCGCTCCGCCTCGTCGACGACCTCGACCGGCACGTCCGGGACCCGGTCGCCGGTGTCGTCGGCGTTCTCGGCGTTCGCGCCGCCCTCGGCGTCGCCCGCCTCGTCGCTCGCGGCGTCCGCCTCGGCCGCCATCACCTCCCGCGCCCGTTCCTTCGCCCACTCCGGCGGTTCGTCGTTAGTTCGCGTCATCGAGTGCCTCGTTCGCCAGATCGTCGGCGCGCGCGTTTATCTCCCGCGGAACGTGGCCGATCGACCAGCGATCGAACCGCTCTAACAGCTCCCGGGCGCGCACGCGCTTCTCGCGGAGTTCGGGGTCGTTCGCGTCCCACTCGCCGCGAACCTGTTTCACGATCAGCTCCGAGTCGCCGCGGACGTCGATCTCGTCGAAGCCGTACTCGTCGGCCGCCTCCAGCGCCCGGATCAGCGCGGCGTACTCGGCCTGGTTGTTGGTGACTCGGCCGATCCGCTCGCCGCCCTCGGCGACGACGCCGTCGGACGTGACGAGACACCAGCCGACCGCGCCCGGACCGGGGTTCCCGCGGGAGGCGCCGTCGAAGTAGACGTGCGAGCGGCCGCCCCCCTCGCGGATGAGGTTCGTCAGGCGGGTCGGGTCGCTCCCCTGGACCACGACCTTGCCGTCGTACGCGACGGCGACGGCGCCCTCGCGCTCCGCGCGCCACCGCTCGTGGGCGGTGTTCCCGTCGTCGATCCGGACGCCGGCGTCTTCGAGGCTCGCCCGCGCGGTCGCCGGGTCGCAGTCGATCGTCGGCATTCGTTCGGGGTCGGCGCCCGCGCGTCAAAGCCTTGTCCGTCGCGGTCGCCGGTCGCGGACTACGCCAATTCGGTTTCCGATTGCTCCCCTTCGGGCGGGAACCGCTCGCGCTCCGCCGCCGATCGCTGGAGTCGGTTCGAGCCGAGCGTCGCGACGAACAGGAGGCTTCCCGCGTACAGGAACGACTGCGGGTCGACGCTGAGCCGCGTGACGAGGGCGTTGCCGTACCCGATGACGGTCGTGAGACAGCAGAGGAGCGAGACGGTCCAACCGAGCCCGGTGACGCCGCCGAGCGGGTAATGAACCTATTTTCGGTAATCTACTCTGATGGTTACCAGTTTGCTCCGGGTCGATGTCGGTCGGCCGATTTCAAACCCCCGATTGGTCGCGTTAAGTTTGGCGTGAATTGTGATAGACGGCGAAGGCTTCGAGCCAGTT
>NZ_CVRT01000091.1 GCF_001261915.1 Halorubrum sp. SD626R | reverse complement strand
GGTCCTCGGTGTCGAGCGTCTCGCCCTCCTTGAACTTCTGGTAGATCTCCTCGGCCTCCTCCTTCTCCTCCTCGCGCTTCTCCGCGCGCTCGTCCTTCCGCTCGCGCTCCTCTTCCTTGTCGAGCTCGCGCAGGCGCTTCTGAACGCGTACGAAGTCCTCGTGGTGCCGGTCGGCGGCCTCCTGAGCCTCCACGAACAGCTCGTGCATCTCGTCGGCCTCGTCCCGGATGTCGTCGGCCTCGCGGTAGGCCTCGATCATCTGGTTATGGTGCTCTTGGGCCTTGTCCGCGAGCTCCGTCACCTTCTGGTGGTGCTGGGACGCCTCGGAGCGGACCTCCTCGGCCTCCTCGACGAGGTCGTCGAGCTCGCTGGTGTCGTCGACCTTCTCCTTCTTCTCGGCGAGCTTCTCGCGCTTCTCGTCGATCTTCTCGATGAGCTCGCGCTCGTCTTCGGCGTCGAGGACCTCCGTCTGCTGGCGGAACTCCAGGTCCTCGATCTCCTCTTTGAGCTCCTCGATGGACTTGCCGGAGCCGAGCTCCATGTCCGATTTGAGCTCCTCGACCTCGTCGAACAGCTCGTTGGCCTCGGCGTTGAGCTCGTTGCGCTTGTCCTTGTGCTCCTGGACCTGCTCGTTGAGCTCGTCGCGTTTCTCGCGGTGTTCCTGGGCCTCGTCGACCTTCTCGCGCGTCTTCGCGTTGAGGTCGTCGCGCTTGGAGGCGCGCTCGGAGGCCATCTGGTTCAGCTCGTTGCGTCGGTCCCGCAGCTGACCGGCGCGCTTGATGAGCTGTCCCTTCGACCCGTTGTCGAGGTCGTCCTCGGAAAGGTCCACGTTGTCCGCTTCGTCCATCGGTTCGATCTCGTACTGCTCGATGACTTCGTCTTTCGTTACCATTTTTTATCTCTCCATCACCGCTCCGGGGGTAGCAGTCGCTCGCCGTTGTGCGTTGGGCCGTTCACAAGAGCTCCCGTTCATTTCAGCGTGCGATCCCACCAGCGCCGGAGGCGTTCTGGTACCAGAACATACCACTAGCCGACATATAAAGACTTCGGTGATTCGGTTGTAACCCGGTAGCACGGGCCGTATACCCGGCGATCCGTGGCGAACGATCACACACCCGTCGCTATTTATGAAACGTTAGACAAGGGAGCGGCGGGACGTCTCCCGGGGTCTCACGAGCGCCCGTCCCGGATCTCGTACGAGAGCACGATCCCGTCGTCGAACCGCTCCGCGTCGACCAGGTCGAGCCGCGGGAACGCCTCCGTGAACCCCTCGCCGTCGGCGAGCGTCGGCGCGTCGCGGCCGCCGATCACCATCGATCCGACGTAGACGTGGAGCTCGTCGACGAGTCCCGCCGCGAAACAGGAGTAGATCACCTCGCCGCCGCCCTCGACCATCAGGCGGTCGACGCCGCGGTCGGCCAGTTCGTCGAATCCGGCGGCGAGGTCGACGTGGCCCTCGTCGGTCTCCTCTTCGACCGCGACGACCTCCGCGCCGGCCGCCGTCAGCGCCTCGCGGCGCTCCTCGGTCGCCGCCGCCGAGACGAGGAGGTACGTCGTCGCCGCGTCGTCGAGGATCCGGGCGTCGGTCGGCGTCCGCCCCGCCGAGTCGACGACGACGCGGGCCGGGTGGCCGGGACGCCCGTTCCGCAGGCGCTGGACGCGGCGGTCCTCCTCGTCGAGCGTGAGGTGCGGGTCGTCGGCGAGCACCGTCCCGACGCCCACGAGCACCGCGTCCGCGGCGGCCCTGACGCGGTCGACGCGGTCGAAGTCCTCCGGGCCCGAGATGCGGAGCTGCTCCCGGCGCCGCGTCGCGAGCTTCCCGTCGACGCTCTGGGCGGCGTTGACGACGACGTGCATACGCGTGCGTGTCGGGGCCGACGAATGGTCGTTTCGGTCGATTCCCCCGCGTCGCTGATCCGGACTACTCCGCGCCGCCGACCCCGTTCCGCACCTTGACGGCGACGCCGCTCGCGAACGCCTCGGCCTCCGCGCCGGAGAGCTCCGCGCGGCCGACCGCGAACAGCGCGTCCGCCTCGTCGACGACGAGCACCTCGTCGCCCGGGCGGATCCTGTCGTCGGCCGCGACCACGAACTTCGCGAAGGCGTTGCGCCCCTCGCGGACGAACGGCTCGCTCTCCTCGCCGACGAACATCCGGTGTCGCGGCCGGTCGAACGCCTCCCGCAGCCGCCCGCCGCCGGCGACGCCGAGCGTGAAGCGCCCGTCGGTGCCGTACGAGACGAGGCGGTCGCCCTCGGAGCTCCCGGGCGTGTCGTCGACGTCGCCGACGATCACCTGTCGCGGGCGGCCGCCGCTCGACCGGCGGAGGGTCAGCGGCTCGTCGGGGGGAAAGAGGGCGCGGCCCGCGCCGGCGCCGAACTGGTAGTCGGCGCCGGTCCGGAGGTCCGCGAGCGCGTCGGCGTCGGTCATACCCGCACTCCCCCGGCCACGCGCAAAGCCGTTACGACACGGCCCGAACGATACGGCACGCGAAGCACGCCTACAGCTCGATCCGGTCGACGATCGACGTCGCTCCGTCCTCGTCGCTGTGGGTGTTGATCGCGATCGTCTGGATCCGGTCTTCCAGCAGCGACCCCTCCATCTTCGCCTTCAGCAGGGAGTCCACCTGGTAGACGCCCGCGGCGTTGTTCATCCGGATGACGACCTGTACGGGGGTTTTCTCGCCTTTTCGCAGCGAGACGCGCTCGATCGCCTGCGAGGAGACGGTGTTGATCCCGCGGCCGCCCTCCTCGTAGGGGACCCGCGAGCGCCCGCGCTCCATGTCGAGGCCGTCGGCGATGCGGACGACGCCGGCCTCCAGCGTCAGCGGCTGCTCCTCGGTGTGGTGACAGAGGATGGCGTGGAGCACCTCGGCCTTCACGCGCACCCGCTCGGCCACGTCGTAGAAGGAGGGCAGGAGGTCGTCGAGCAGGTCGGCCGCGAGCGGGATCGAGTAGTACGGGTGGTCGTGGCGGTGGACGACGTGACCGATGTCGTGGAGCGTCGCCGCGAGCGCGATGATCACGGGCTCGTCGGCCTCGTCGAGCCCCTGCTGGCGGGCGCCGTTGAACTCGACGCCCCCGTCCTTCAGCAGGTCGTACAGCCGCAGCGCGCGGTCCCGGACGATCTCGACGTGTTTCGAGCCGTGGTCGTTGTACCCCTTCCGGTCGACGGGGTTGACGTTCTGCGCCTCCAGGTACGCGGCGATCTCCTCGTCCGCGGCGATCCGGGCGAGGACCTCGTTGAGGCGGTCGTCGGGGAAGGCGTGGTCGGCCTCGGGGTCGTACTCGTGGCGGTCGGCGTCGGTGTCGGCGTCGAGGTCCGGGTCGCCGGCGTCGCCCTCGCTCGCCGGACCGGGCTCGTCCGGATCGATCGCGGGGTCGCTGGGATCGGCCATGAGATCGGTGCAGACGAGCCGCCGGGGTAAAAGGTGTGCGTGCTCGCGGCCGCCGCCGCGGTCCGGGTCCCGCACCGCGAACGGCCGGGCCGGTCCCCGCTCCGCGAACGGTCAGACCTGCCCATCTCGCCCCTCGACGGCAGTTTCGACCCGAGACAAAATCTATAAGCGGCGGAGGGTCCCACTACGGGTGTGAACTCATCCGCGTCCGGACGCGGCCCGCCGACGCCGTCAGCGACGCGGCTCTTCTCGAAGAAACGCGCGTGAGCCGTCCGCCGGCGGGAGTGGCGACCCCGTCCCGGACGACCCCCGACCCGCGCGCATCGTTCGTTTCCCGACCGCAGACGACGCGGACACCGACCGACCGCAGACACCGACCGCCCACCCATGACAGACGCGACAACAACGACGCCGTACGGCGCACAGACGGACCGAGAACAGACGGACGAGCCCTTCGAGGGGGTGTATCCCGCGATGACGACCCCGTTCACCGACGACGACGAGGTCGACCACGCGCAGCTCGCCGACAACGCCCGCTACCTCGAACGCGCGGGCGTCGACGGGGTCGTCCCCGTCGGCTCCACCGGCGAGTCGGCGACGATGACCCACGACGAGCACGTCGACGTGATCGAGACGGTCCGCGACGCCCTCGACGACATCCCGGTCATCGCCGGCACCGGCTCGAACAACACCGCGGAGGCGCTCTCGCTCTCTCGGCGCGCCGCCGACGCCGGCGCCGACGGGCTCCTCCTCATCTCCCCGTACTACAACAAGCCGGAGCCGCAGGGGTTCCTGAACCACTACCGGACGATCGCCGACGAGGTCGACCTGCCGCAGATCGTCTACAACGTCCCGAGCCGGACGGGCCAGTCGATCCCCGTCGACGTCACGGTCGAGCTCGCGGAACACCCGAACATCCGGGGATACAAGGCGGCGTCCGGCGACCTGAACCTGATCAGCGAGGTCATCGAGCGCACCCGCGACGAGGCGTTCTCCGTGCTCTCCGGCGACGACGGGCTCACGCTCCCCGTGCTCTCGATCGGCGGCACGGGCACCATCAGCGTCGTCGCCAACGTCGAGCCGGAGCGCTCCTGCGCGATGGTCGGCGCCGCGCTCTCGGGCGACTACGACCGCGCCCGCGCGCTCCACCACGAGCTCTCGCCGCTCGTCCGCGAGCTGTTCGCCGAGACGAACCCGATCCCGGTGAAGGAGGCGATGCACGTCCGCGGTAGAGGCGGGCCGGCCGTCCGCTCGCCGCTCTCGCGGCTCTCCGAGGGGCGCCGCGAGGTCCTGCGCGAGCTGCTCGCCGAGTACGATGAGGCCGCTCCCGGAACCGTCGACCCGGAGGCCGTCGATCCGGATACCGTCGCGCCCGCGGCGACGGGTGACGGCGAATGAGCGGCGGGGCGACCGACGCGCTCCGGATCGCCGTCACCGGCGCCGGCGGTCGGATGGGCCGCGAGGTGATCGAGGCCGCCGCCGACCGCGGGGGCGTCGCCGTCGCCGTCGCGGTCAACCGCACCGCGACCGATCCCGTCGCGGGCGTCGAGGTCGACGCCGCAGACCGGCTCGGAGAACTGCTCGCGGCCGAGGATCCCGACGTCCTCGTCGACTTCACCGGCCCCGAATCGGCGGTCGCGTACGCCGCGGCCTGCGCCGAGGCGGGCGTCCCGATGGTCACCGGCACGACCGGGTTCGAGGCGAATCAGCTCGACGGCCTCCGGGCCGCGAGCGAGTCGGTGCCCGTGCTCAAGGCGTCGAACTTCGCGCGCGGCGTCGCCGCGCTCCGCCGGGCGGTCC
>NZ_CVRT01000090.1 GCF_001261915.1 Halorubrum sp. SD626R | reverse complement strand
GCGGCGGGAGCACGGGGTCGTGGCGGCCGACGACCTGGACCTCCTTCTCCTCGCCGGTCTCCCAGTCGGCCGAGCGCTGCTTCTTCGGGATCGAGGTCGGCGCGTGCCACGTGGCCTCGCCGTAGATCGGCTCGCCGGTCGTGATCCCGCCCTGAAGGCCGCCGTGGTCGTTCCCCTCGGGGACGGGGTCGCCCTCGTCGCTCTCGACGTGGTCGAAGGACTCGCCGTCGTCGAACGTCCAGTCCTCGTTGCGCTCGCTGCCGGCGACGTCGGTCGCCGCGTTCCCGAGCCCGTACTCGACGCCCGTCGTCGCCGGGATCGAGAACATCGCCTGCCCGAGTCGCGCGGGGAAGCTGTCGAACCGCGGCGCGCCGAGCCCGCGCGGGACGCCGCGACACTCGAAGTGGATGGAGCCGCCGATGGAGTCGCCCCGCTCCTGGTACTCCTCGATGAGCTCCTGCATCTCGGCGGCGGCGTCGGGGTCCGCGCAGCGCACGTCGTTCTCCTCGCTGCGTTCGAGGAGCTGCTCGAAGCTCACGGGGTCGGCCTCCACGTCGCCGATGCGGTTGACGTGGGCCTTGATCTGTACGTCGTGATCAGAGGCGTCGAGCACCTGCTCGGCGACCGCGCCGGCGGCGACCCAGTTCACCGTCTCGCGCGCGGAGGAGCGCCCGCCGCCGCCCCAGTTGCGCGTGCCGAACTTCGCGGAGTAGGTGTAGTCGCCGTGCGAGGGGCGCGGCGCCGTCACGTACGGCTCGTACTTCCCGGAGCGCGCGTCCTTGTTCTGTATCACCATGCCGATCGGCGTGCCGGTGGTGTAGCCGTCCTGGACGCCGGAGTTGACGACGACCTCGTCGGGCTCGCCGCGCGAGGTCGTGATCATCGACTGGCCCGGCTTCCGCCGGTCGAGCTGCGCCTGGATCGCCTCCTCGTCGAGCTCGACGCCCGCGGGGACGCCCGAGACCGTCACGCCCATCGCGTCGCCGTGGCTCTCGCCGTACGTCGTCAGCTGGAAGAGCCGCCCGAACCGGTTCCCGTTCATACCCGACCGTACGGCCGAGGGCATATAGGGGTTGCAATCCGCGCAACCGACCGGGCGATCGGTCGGTCGCGTCTGAGACGGCGTCGCGCGGTGGTTCCCTCGCCGCGATCGATGGCGGTTAATAAACGGATCCCGTTGGTGGGGGCGTGCGCGATCGTCTCACCTCCGACCTGGGCGTGTACGCCCTCTCGGGCCTGTTCTCGCTGGTCGTCTTCGCCGTGGCGCTCGGGATCCTCTCGCGGACGCTTCCCGACGGGCTCGGCTCCCGTCAGCTCGTCGGGCTGGTCTTCGGCTACCTGCTGTTCATCGGCGCGTACACCACGGCGTGGTTCATCTACTCCGAGATCGACAGCCGCGAGGAGATCTGAGCGCGGAGGCGGGGCTCCGCGAATGGGCCGCGCTACCGCCTGCCGAACGACTTTCACGCCGGCCCGCGAGGGGCCGGTATGACCTGGGACACGATCACGCTCGACGTCGACGACGGCGTCGCGACGCTCACCGTCGACCGCCCGGCACAGCTCAACGCCCTCACCGTCGACACGCTCGAAGCGATCGAGGAGGCGCTCGGCGAGGCCGAGGCGGCCGACGCCCGCGCGCTGGTACTGGCCGGCGCGGGCGACGAGGCGTTCGTCGCGGGCGCGGACATCTCCTACATGGTCGAGCTGTCGACGCCCGAGGCACAGGCGTACGCGGAGCTCGGCCACCGGGTCGCCGGCGCGATCGAGTCGTTCCCGGCGCCGACCGTCGCGGCGATCGACGGCTACGCGTTCGGCGGGGGCTGCGAACTGGCGCTGGCCTGTGACCTCCGGGTCGCCGCCGAGAGCGCGGTCCTCGGGCAGACCGAGATCGACCTCGGGATCATCCCGGGCTGGGGCGGCACGCAGCGCCTCTCGCGGCTGGTCGGCGACGAGACCGCAAAGCGGCTCGTCTTTTTGGGCGAGCGAATCGACGCGAGCGAGGCGGCCGAACTCGGACTCGTCGGCGAAGTGGTCGACGACGACGCGTTCGACGACCGAATCGACGAACTGGCCGGCGAGTTGGCCGCGAAACCCGCCTTCGCCACCCGGGCGGCGAAGGAAGCGCTGAACGCGGTCCACGACGGGACGCAACGGGGCGGGCTCGCGCTGGAGCGTCGCGCGTGGTCCGGGCTGTTCGGCACGCACGACCAGCGCGAGGGCATGCGGGCGTTCTTGGAGAAGCGCGAGCCGGAGTTCGAGTAGCGCAGTTGCGGACGTATGCGGTGGCGCGTGCCTGCGAGGCCGCCTCGCGGCCGAGTAGCACGCGCGAGGGA
>NZ_CVRT01000089.1 GCF_001261915.1 Halorubrum sp. SD626R | reverse complement strand
CGGTCGGCGCGTGCCGCCGAGCGCCCGCAGGGCGCGAGGTGCACGCGCGAGGGAGCCCGCAGTCGCCGACGGCGACCGCGGCGAGGTTGGGGAGGCGTGAGGCTCCGGTGCCGTGCGGAACGGGCGGGATTCAAAGGGGCAGTCGCGAGGACGAAGACGGGCGACGCAAGCAGTGTGGCGCTACGCGCCACGGGCAGCCGGCGGCGAAGCCGCCGGCGACACCGCAGGGAGCGAGCAGCGCGAGCGATCGAGGAGCACAGCGAGCGCATCGAGTCCTCGCGACTGGGGCTTTGGAGGCGTTCACCGTCGATCCGCTAACAACGTCTGATTATGAATACACACCTACTGCCCGACGATCCAGCTGCTCGTCATAACACGAACCGTACGGCGGTGTAGACGCCGAATCCCAGCCCCAGCGACCCGACGAGCGAGCCGACCCACGCGAGCACCGTGTACCCCATCTTCGCCCGGCTCACGCCCGCGTCGCCGGCGGCGTAGCCGGCGCCGACGATCGCGGAGACGATGATCTCGTTGAACGAGACCGGGATCCCGAACGCGACCGCGGTCTGTGCGATCGCGAACGAGGGGATGAGCGCCGAGATCGACCGCCGCGGCCCCATCGAGGCGTAGTCCTGCGAGATCGCCTTGATCATCCGCGGCGCGCCGGTCCAGGACCCGGCCAGCAGGCCGACCCCGCCGCCGACGAGCAGCGCCCACAGCGGGATCCCGGCGTCGCCGACGAACAGGGGGACGAGCGGCCCGATCGCGAGCCCGACCTGCGACCCGCCGGCGGAGAACGCGACGAGCCCGCCCATCGCCAGCAGGAACCGCCGCTGGGCCCCCTCGCGGTCGCGGCCGAGGTCGAGGTACACCGCGACGGTGACGACCGCCGCCACCGCGGCCGTGACGAGCGGCGTCCCGATCGAGCCGACGCCGAGTCCGGGCCCGATCGCCTGCGAGAGCGACGCCTGCTCGCCCGGCGGGCCGAGCAGCGCGAACCCGACGTTCGCGACGATCGCGCCGACGAGCCCCGCGAGCGCCGCGGTGAGCGGTCGCTCGGGGAGGCGTTCGCCGATCAGCGAGCGCGCCACGACGTAGGCGATGCCGCCGCCGACGAACGGGGTGAGCACCCACAGCGTGAGGATCTCGGTGTACTTCGGCCACGCGGGGTCGCCGCCCATCGCGAGGCCGACGCCGACGACCGCGCCGGTGACGGTGAACGCGGTCGCGATCGGGTACCCGGCGAACACGCCGACCGCGACGAGCCCGGCGGCGGTGACCAGCGCGACGATGGCCGCGCCGGCCGTGAGCGTGACGCCGCCGATCAGCTCGGTGCCGACCGCCTCGGTCACGTTCGCGCCCTGTAACACTGCCCCCATCAGCCCGAGGACGCCCACGATCAGCCCGGCGCGCATCACGGAGATCGCGTTTGCGCCCACCGCCGGCGCGAACGGGGTAGACCCCGACGAGCCGGCGCCGATCGACCACGCCATGAACATGCTCGCCGCGCCGGCGACGCCGAGGGTGAGAACGGTGACGACGACCATTACCGCTGGCCGTCCTCGTACCCCTCGCGGAGCCCGGTCAGCGTGCGCCGGACGAGGAGGAACCCGAAGAAGAAGAGTCCGAGCAGACCGACGAGAATAACCACGAACAACGGTTCGACCGAGAGCATACACTCGAATCCGTCGGCACGGTGTTATGCGTTTCGGGACTCGCGTTCGACTCCGGGCGGTGACTAAAACGCGCGTTTGTTCCTCAGTTGGGTATAAGCTATTCCCGGCGTAAGATGCGGACGCGACCCCCGCTTCGGCCCTCTCCCCCGCGATCGCTCCGCGTCGACCGGGTCGGTCCCCGCCGATCGCCGGCTCGCGCACCCGAAGCGCGAAGAGTCGTACCAGTCGAGCCGGTGGGACGAGACGCTCCGGCCGGCCGACCACGACGAG
>NZ_CVRT01000088.1 GCF_001261915.1 Halorubrum sp. SD626R | reverse complement strand
TCTGACGGGCGTCGTTCGACAACGAACGCTTAATAGGCGCGCTCGTGACCGTATCCCTATGAACGCGGCTCCACAGGAGATCACGTCGCTCGTCGGTCGTGAGGTGTACTCGAACAACGGCGTCTTCGTCGGCGAGATCGAGGACGTCCGCCTCGATCTCGACGCTCGGTCGGTGACCGGGCTCGCGCTCGCGGAACTCAATCACGAGCTGTTCGCCGGGCGCGTCGACGGGAACACCGGCGTCATCGTCCCGTACCGCTGGGTCCGCGCCGTCGGCGACGTCGTGCTGATCAACGACGTCATCGAGCGGCTCGACACCGGGAGCGACGAGGAGGAGGCGGAGGTCGGCCAGTCCGCGTAGCCGGTCAGAACGGGAGCGCGTCGCGCAGGCTGTTCAGGAGCCCGCCGCCCTCCCGACGCTTGCGGTCGAACACGGGGTACAGCGCGTCGAGGAACTCGGTCTCGTTCTCGAACCGGGTCTGCGGTACCTCTTCCAACGCCTCGGAGAGGCGGACCGTCCGTCCCTTGGCGTCGTACGGGATCGCGCCGTCGTCGAGCGCGTCGACGATCTCCTCGCCGGTCGCCGGGAAGGAGACGCCGGCCTCCTCTATCCGCTCGTCCAACACGGCGATGCCGAACTCGATCGCGTCGGGCTCCGAGGGACCGCCGCCGCCGGGTGGGCGTGCTGCCATCGCACCGACGTACTCGCTCGCTCCTTTTTAAACCCATGCCCGCGCGGCGGGCCCCGGGCGGACCGCGTCGGGGCCGACTCCCCCGAGGCGCTCACTCCGGGATCGACTCCTCGGGCGGGGCCGCGTCGACCACGGCGAGCTCCCGCCCGTCCCCGGAGCGGTCGAACGCGGCGACGCTCTGGTCGTCGTACGGCGGGACGGCGACCAGCACGACGGCCGCGAGGTCGTCGGTCTTCGACACGCCGAGGAAGCCGTCCGGGTGCGAGAGGAACCGCGCCGCGCCGTGGCCCGCGGGGGTGCCGAGGTCGATCCCGAACACCGCGTTCACCGACCCGCCGACGTCCGGCGTGAAATGCGTCAACACGGGGGTCTCCGGGTCGAGTCCGGTGTCGCTCTCGAAGTCGCCGGCGCGCGTGGCCGAGAGGCGGAGGTTCGTCTCGCCGGGGTCGGTCTCGGCGGCGCGTTCGAGCAGGACCGTCAGCAGGTCGCGGGTGACGTGGATCACGCTCAGATCCCGATGGCGGACCGCAGCGTCTTCGCGTAGAGCCCCGGGGCCTTCGACCGGGAGTTCGAGAGCGCGTCCTCGACCGCGATCGCCGCGCCGTCGAGCACGCCGACGCCGTGCCCGACAAGCACGCGGTCCGGGTCGTGACCCGACAGCGCCGTCGTCGGCGGCGTGAGTCGCAGCATCGGGTGGACGCCGATCCGCTCGCGGTCCCCGCGGAAGTACGAGGCGGAGCCGAGCGACTCGGGGACGATCAGCGTCTCGCCGTCGAAGAACCCGGCCTCCTGCCACGGCGGCACCGAGGAGTCGCGGATCCGGAACGCCTCGAAGCCGGTGTCGGCCAGCCGTTCGCCGAACCGCTCGACCGGCGCGTCGAGCTCGCTCGCGACGCCCGTCATCCACTCGGGGACCCACACCGAGGCGTCGTGGCGGGCCGCGACCGCGGCGCTGTCGCGCTTGTGGCGATCGAGGCCGACGACGACGCCGGCGACCGTCCCGAACTCGGCGAGCAGGTCGTCGAGGCCGGGGGCGTCGACCGGGTCGAACACCCAAACGTCGTCCGTCTCGCTCTCCTCGTTCGGCACCGCGACCGCGTGGCTCGCGCGCTCCATCGCCTCGTCGGGGTAGGCGATCCAGCCGACGCCGCCGTCGAACCGATCGATCTCGTGGAGGTCCGCCTCGCCGTCGCCTTTCATTCCCATACGAACGCCTTCGGCCCGGATCCCTTTCAACCCGTCTCCGGCGGCGAGGTCGTCGGGGGCGGTCGCTCAGCGGACGGTCGCCCGGAGATCGCTCGCGGCACGTCGCGGGCCCCGACGCCCCCTACGCCTCCGGCCACTTGATCGAGCAGCCGCGGGAGGGGCGGTCGGGGACCTCGACGTCCTCGCCCGCGAGCACCGACTCCACGGCCTCCCGGACGTAGAACTCGGTCGGCTCGTCGTCGGGGTTCAGGGCGTCGTCGAGCCGGCCGTGATACCGGAGCCGCCACGCGTCGCCGTCGCGGCCGAACAGGAACGGGTCGGGCGTGCAGACCGCCCCGTACGCCTCGGCGACCGCGCCCGTCTCGTCGCGGAGGTACGCGTCGTAGGCGACCGTCCCGTCGGCGACGCGCTCGCGCATCGCCTCGAAGGAGTCGTCGGGGTACTCGTCGGCGTCGTTGGGGTTGATCCCGACGACGGCCAGGTCGTCGTAGTCGGCCGCGAACTCGTTGAGGAGCCCGAACTTCGCCTGCGCGTACGGGCAGTGGTTGCAGGTGAAGACGACGAGCAGCGCGTCCGCGTCGAACGAGTCGAGCGCGTGCGTCTCGCCGTCGACGCCGGGCAGCTCGAATCCGGGGGCCGCGTCGCCCCGGTCGAGCGTCGAGTCTGACTCTTTCAGCACCATGCGTCGCGCTACCGTCGGCGGGAGTAAAACGGTTCCGCGGTCGCCGGTGCGCGACACCTCGACGCGAGCGGCGGCGGGCCGCGCCTATCGGCGCGCGAGCATCCGTGCAATGACGTGGGCCGCGCCGACCGCGCCCAGCCAGCACGCCGCGAACGCGAGCGAGAGGGCGGCGGCGACGAGCGCGGCCCCGAGGGCCGGAAGCCCGGTGACGGCGGCGAGCAGTCCGGCGGTCGCCGGGAGACCGGTCCCGACCGTCACGAGAGCGACGCGGGCGATCCGGCGGCGACGAGCGTCGCCCGCGCCGTTCCGCCGGTGCGCGCCCCGCGTTCGCTCCCGCCGCCTCTCGCCCCGTCGCACGGAGGCGCTGGGCTCGGTATCGCTCCTAAACCCCCGGACGATCGAGGGAGAGAACCGCCGACTCGGGGGTTTTTGCGTCGGCCTCGCCAATCGCCGGTATGTCCTCCCGCGAACCGTCCTACCGAACGCTCCGGCTGCTGTGCGCGAACGGCGCCGGCATGGTCGGGTTCCTCGTCGCGTACGCGGTGGGGCGGGAGTTCCGGATCGCGATCGTCGCGGGACTCGTCGTCGCCGCTATAGGCTACGTCGCATCGAAGACGGTCGCCGAGTACGCGGGAGAGTGACGTCCCGGCAACGGAAAGATTAATTTGTCGGATTGTATGTACAATTACGAATGACAGGAGGGGACGCGAACAGTTCGGTGCCGGTCGCGGACGCGAGGGGTCCGCCGTCCTCGATCCGAGTCCTTTTCGTCGACGACGAGCCGGGGTTCGCTGACACCGCGGCGTCGCTCGTCGAGGCGCGCGACGACCGCTTCGAGGTGACCCCCAAGACCGATCCGAGCGAGGCGTTGGACGCGGTCGAATCGGGGGGGTTCGACTGCGTCGTCAGCGACTACGAGATGTCCGAGACCGACGGTGTCGAACTCCTCAACGCCGTCCGAGAGCGACGCGGCGACCTCCCGTTCGTGCTGTTCACCGGTCGGGGCTCCGAACGAGTGGCGAGCGAGGCCATCGCCGCCGGCGTCGACGAGTACGTCCCGAAGAACGACGCCGACGACCCCTACGCGACGCTCGCGTCGCGGATCGCGGGCGCCGTCTCGGAGGCGCGTGCCGACCGGGGGCTCGAGGAGCATCTCGATCGAATGACCGACGCCTTCTGTGGGATCGACGGAGAGTGGCGGCTCACGTATCTCAACGAGCGTGCGGAGGAAATGCTAGAGCGCGACGACGACGATCTCCTCGGCGACCCGATCTGGGAGCGGTTCCCCGACATCCGGGATACGACCCTCGAAACGGAGCTCCGGACGGCGATGGCAGAGGGCGAGGCGCGCGCGTTCGAGTACCGCTTCGACGCGATCGGGGTCGATCTCGCCGTGAACGCCTACCCGTCTGAGACCGGTCTCTCGGTCTACTTCCGCGACGTGACGGAAGAGAAGAGGCGCGAGCGCGAACTCCGCGAGCTCTCCGAGCGGTTTCGGCTCGCGGTGGAGGGCGCGGACGTCGGCGTCTGGGACTGGGACGTCCGCACCGACGAGGTGCGGTTCGACGAGCGATGGGCCGGCATGTTGGGGTACGACCAGTCCGAGATCGCCTTCAAGCTCGCCGAGTGGGAAGACCGCGTCCACCCCGACGACATCGGCAGAGCGTGGTCGGCGCTGGAGGCGCATTTCGCCGGTGAGACGGAGTACTACCGGTGCGACCACCGGATGCGGTCGAAAGACGGAGAGTGGCGCTGGATCCGGGACCGCGGCCGGGTCGTCGAGCGCAGCGACGAGGGGGAACCGGTCCGCGCCGTCGGGATCCACATTGACGTGACCGAGGAGAAGGAGCGCGAGCGCGACCTAGAGCGCTACCGGCGGCTCATCAACGAGCTCCCCGACCCGGTGGCTGTGTACGACACCGACGAGCGGTTCGCCGTCGTTAACGATAAGCTCGCCGACGTGTGCGAATCGACTCGTTCGGAGCTCGTCGGTCGCCGGAGCCGCCTGTTACGGCGGCTTCGCGAGACTCGAGAGGACGACCCGTTCACGGCGCTGATCACCGGCGACCGTGAGACGGTGTCGGGAACGGTCGAACTCGACCTCCCCAGTCGGTCCGACGCGATCATCGACTTCACCCTGCGGCGGCTCGTCATCGACGACGAGTTCGATGGGGTGCTCGCCGTCAGCCGCGACGTGACAGAGAAGCGCCGCCGACAGCGGGAGCTCGAACGCACCTCGGCCAGGCTGGAGGCGCTCTACGAGGACTCGCCGGACATGATCGACATCCACGACGAGACGGGCGAGATCGTCGACGTGAACCGCGTGATGGCGACGGAGCTCGGCTACGATCGCGAGGGGCTGGCCGGGATGCGCGTGTGGGACGTGGACCGAGAGCTGGACCCGGACGAGGCGATCGAGATGTGGAACGGGATCGAGATGGACGAGACGCGCCGGCTGGAGACGACGTTCCGACGGGCCGACGGCACCACCTTCCCGGTCGAGGTACAGGTCCGTCGCGTCGACGTGCAGGGCGAAGACCGGTTCCTCGCTACCAGCCGCGACATCTCGGAGCGGAGGGCGTACGAGCGCCGGATCGAGCGCGAGAACGAGCGGCTCGACGAATTCGCGAGTATCGTCTCGCACGACATCCGGAACCCGCTCACCGTGCTCTCGGGGAACCTCCGACTCGCCCGAGAGACGGGCGACGAGTCGTACTTCGACCGATGTGACGCCGCGCTCGACGAGATGGACCGGCTGATCGACGACGTGCTCACCCTCGCTCGCCAAGGCGACGCCGTCGGGTCGGTCGAACACCTCTCGCTCGAAAACATGGTGAACCGACACGCGGACGAGGCGCTGAGATCGATCGGCGGCGAGGAGATTGAGGGCGGGACGGGCGACTCGATCGAAATCGCCGTCGAGGCCGAGGGCGACGTCCTCGCGGATCCGGACCGGCTCCAGCGTCTGCTCCTGAACCTCTTCCGGAACGCGGCCGAACACGGGGGAGACAGGGTCGTCCTCGGCGACCTTTCGGACGGGTTCTACGTCGAAGACGACGGTCCCGGGATCCCCGAGGACCGACGCGACCAGGTGTTCGAGAGCGGCCACACGACGTCCGAGTCGGGGACCGGATTCGGGCTCGCCATCGTCCAGCGCATCGCGGAGGCTCACGGCTGGAACGTGACGCTGACGGAGGGGAACGACGGGGGCGCCCGCTTCGAGTTCACGAGCGTCGAGCGACCGTGACCCCCGAGACCGCGACGGTCCCGCGGCTCCCGAGTCGTCGGTCGGCTTGACAAATCGACCGGGGGTCGAAGCGCGACCGACGCCGGCTCAGAAGGCGCCGGGGTAGACGCTCACGTCGGCGTGGAGCCCCTCGCGGAGCGCGCTGTGGACGTGACAGATCCCCTCGGCGCGCTCGGCGATCTCGGCCGCGGTCCCGTCGTCGAGGTCGGCCTCGACGTGGACGTCGAAGGCGATCGACGCGAGGTCGTCGTCATCGTCGAGGTCGGCGCTGGCGTCGATCTGGATCTTCCCGAGGTCCTCCTCGCCGCGCTGGCTCCCGCCGACGCGGAAGGCGGGGAGGTAACAGGAGGCGTACGTCGCGACGAGCGCGGCGTTCGGGTTCGGCCCCGTCTCGTCGGTCGCGTCGATCTGCAGGTCGAACTCGCCGACCTGACTCGTGCAGGCGTACCCTTCCTCGGAGACCGTGGACGTCTCGATGTCGGACATACGAGTCGACGATCGGCTCGCCGGGGCCTAAAGGTTGCCATCAGCGGAGTCCGTCCCGGCGCGTTCGAAAAATGCGGATCGACCGACCGGCCGACTACTCCAGCGTGTACGTCTCGTCGCCCTCTAAGACGACGGGCTCGGCCGCTGCGCCCGCGGCCTTCACCTCGTTGACGAACTCCCGCGTCTCGATCTCGATCGGTCCGAACGAGTCGTAATGCATCGGGAACACCACGTCGGCACCGACCCAGTCGGCGGCGATGCCGGCGCCCGCGGGCCCCATGGTGAAGTGGTCGCCGGCGGGGAGCGCGGCGGCGTCCGGTTCGAGGTACGGCGCGATCACGTCGACCATCTCGGACATGAGACCGGTGTCGCCCGCGTGGTAGAACGTCGTGCAGTCGGGGTCAGACTCCTGAGTCGGCTTCTTGTCGCCGATGACGAAGCCGGCGGGCATCCCGGCGGAGTAGTCGGGGTCGTTCTCGATCCCGTTCGAGTGGTCGGCGCGGACCATCGTCACCCACGCGTCGCCGCACTCGACGGTGCCGCCGATGTTCATGCCGCCGGCCGCGACGGAGTCGTCGAGGCCGAACTCCTCCTGGACGTACGCGGTCAGCTCGGGCGTGGCGACCACGGTCGCGTCGGGGTACGCCGCGGCGTCGCCGATGTGGTCGGCGTGGCCGTGCGTCAGGAGGAGGTAGTCCGGGTCGAGCTCCTCCGGGTCGACGTCGGTCTTCGGGTTGTCGAAGAACGGATCGATCAGCAGTTCCGTGTCGTCGACGACGACGTGCCACGTCGAGTGGCCGTGCCAGGTGAGTTCCATGGTGCGTCCGGATCTTCTCGACGAGCCGTAATAAAAGTCGACGCCGCGGATCCGCGCGGCTCCCTCCGGGATCGACAAAGCCGGAGGCCGGGCGTCCGAACGTTTTCGAACGAACGATCCGTTTTCCCGCGCCGGACGGCAATATCTTCCCGCGGGCACACGCTTACCACCGGGATGCGCGTACGGCGGACCGTGACAGTGGAGCCTCGGTATGGCACGTGAGGAACCCGGCGACCGCGACGACGACGGCGACGGAAGGCGAACCGACCGCTACCGCCACCTGATCGAGCACGTCCAGGACGCGGTGGTCGAGTTCGACCTCGTCGACGGGGAGCCGGTCGTCTCGTCGGTGAACCGCGCGTTCGTCGATGTGTTCGGGTACGACGCCGACGAGATCCGCGGGGAACCGCTCAACGAGTGGGTCGTCCCGGAGTGGAAGCTGGACGAGGCGCGCGCGCTCGACGCGAACACGTCGTCGGGCGAGGTCAACTATCAGGAGGTGACCCGCGAGACCGCTACCGGGCTCCGCGAGTTCCTCTACCGCGGGATACCCTACGAGGGCGGCACCGGCTCCGGCGGCTTCGCGGTGTACACCGACCTGACGGAGATATCGCGGAACGAGCGCCGGCTGAAGGTGCTCAACCGAATCCTGCGTCACAACCTCCGGAACAACGCGAACGTCGTCGCCGGCCACACGACACGGCTGCTGGCGGAGACGGACGGCCCGGACGCCGAGACGACCGAGTCGGCGGCGACCGTCGAGCGCGCGGCCCACGAGCTCGAACGGCTCGCGGAGGAAGCCGGTCACATTCACCGGGTCCTGCGGCGACCGACCGACGAGGACGCCGACGTCGACGTCGCCTCGCTGGCCCGCGCGGTCGCCGACGACCACCGGACGCGCTCGCCCGGCGCCGCGATCGAGGTCGCCGTCGAGGAGGGGGAGACGGTGCGGGGCGACGACCGGCTCCGGTACGCCATCGACAGCCTCGTCGACAACGCCATCGAGCATAACCCGAGCGCGTCGCCGCGGGTCCGGATCCGGCTGGACGGGCCCGCCGACGAGGCGGACGCGACCGCGGCGGAGTGGGCGGTCCTCCACGTGGAGGACGACGGGCCCCCGATCCCGCCGAACGAGCGCGACGTGATCCGCGACGGCGAGTCGATCACGCCGACGCACCACGGGAGCGGGCTGGGGCTCTGGCTCACGGAGCTGACCGTCGAGGCGTTCGGCGGCGAGCTCGCCTTCGACGCGAGCGACGACCTCGGCGGAAACGACGTCTCGATCCGCCTCCGGCGCCGGTAAGGCGAAGAGCTGAGATCCGCGGCGCCGGCACGTCTCGGGAGAGGAGTTAACAACGGCCCGGCCCTACCCCGGTTCGATGCCCTCCGAGCGGACCGAGAGCTCCTCCCCGACCGACCCGTGTCGCGAGTGCGGACGGGTCCCGCCGCCCGACGCGAACTTCTGTCCCGGCTGCGGGGCCGACCTGCGCGCCGGGACCGGCGCCGCCTACTGTTCCGAGTGCGGCTCCGCGCTCCTCCCCGAAGACGAGTTCTGCGCCGACTGCGGGGCGGCGCGGCCCGAGACGCGCCGGTCGGAAGCGACCGGGCACGCGACGGAGCGGGGCGGCGAGCCACCGGACTCCGATGCGCACCGCGCGTTCCGGCGACGGGTGCGAGACCACCTCGACGACGGCTGGGAGCTCACCGAGGACCGCGGCGACCGCGTCGTCCTCGTCGACAGGGACGTGGGCTCGATCCCGGTCCACGTTCTCCTCCTGTTGACCACCGGCGGCGTGGGGAACCTCCTGTACGGCTGGTACCACTACTCAGAGCTGGCCGAGACGCGCCGTCTCAGCGTCGCCGACGGGCCGCTCCCCGATGGGGAACTGGTCCCGCCCGGCGGCGACGACGACCCGCTCGTCGACCTCTCCGGCTACCTGTTGGGCGGTATCCTGCTCCTGATCGGCGCCGGGGTCGTCGCCGTCTCCGCGGGACAGGGGTCGGTCCTCGGCGCGGCGTTCGGCGCCGCGTTCGCGCTAGTCGGGCTCACGCTGACGCCGCCCGCGGAGCGCCGGCTGAAGCGCCGGCACGGCCGCTCACGGTTCGGGCGGACGCGGACCGTCGACCACCGGGTCACGCCCGCGACGGAGCGGACCGAGTCGCCCTGCGTCGTCTGCGGCGAGTCGTTCGAGCGCGGGGTCGTCCGCCGCCGGCGGGACGAGACGGTCCTGGCCGGCGTGCCGGTCCGGACGCACGCGATGGAGCGGAACCGCTACTGCGCCGACTGCGCCCGTTCGGAACTGTTCGGCGGCTCCGAGGGGGAGGCGGACGGCCGCGTCGAGAGCGTCGAGCCCACGGACCGCGTCGAGACCGGTGGATCGACCGGCGACGCGGAGTGCGACGGATCGACTGGCGACGCGGAGGGCGACGGATCGGAGGCGGCGACCGACAGCGCCCGCGACGGCTGACGCGGGCGGCGTTCCGGGCGATGGGAAACGGACCAGACCGCTTATCAGCGTCTGCCCGACAACAACGCCCATGCAGGCGCTAACAGCCGAGCAGCGCGAGTTCGCCGAGCGGGCCGAAGCGGTCGCCGCGGAGTTCGCCGAGGACGCCTACACCTGGGAGGGCGACGTGCCGTGGGAGAACCTTCAACGGCTCGCCGGGGCGGACCTCTACTGTCCGTCCATCTCCGAGGAGTACGGCGGGCAGGGCCGCTCCGACGTGGCGGCGATGCTCCTCACGCAGGCGGTCGGACGGGAGTGTCCCGACACGGGCTGGTTCACCTACATGCAGGGGATGGTCGGGCCGCGGGCGATCGACCTCTTCGGGTCCGAGGCGGTCAAGGAGGAGTACCTCCCCGCCGTCACCGCCGGCGAGAGCTTCGTCTCCATCGCCATCTCGGAGCCCGACGCGGGCTCGGACGTGGGGTCGATGTCGACCGAGGTGACCGAGGAGGACGGCGAGCTGGTGTGTAACGGCGAGAAGACCTGGGTCGGCGGCGTCCCCTTCGGCGACGCGGCGGTCACCTGGGTCAAGTTCCCGGAGGGGCTCGGGTCTGTCGTGATCCCCTACGACGATCCCGGCGTCGAGATCGAGGAGGTGTACACGAACATGGCCGGCTACGCGCAGACGCACTTCACGATCGACGACGTGGTGATCCCCGAGTCGCACGTCCTGACTCGGGGGAAGGAAGCGTTCAAGGAGCAGCTGGTCTCGCTCAACTGGGAGCGGCTCGGCAGCTCGGTGCTCACGGTCGCGTGGGCGGAGGCCGCGTTGGAGCAGGCGCTGGCGTACGCGAGCGACCGCGAGCAGTTCGACCAGCCGCTCGACGAGTTCCAGGGGATCGAGTGGCGGCTCGCGGAGATGTACCGGAACGTCGAGACCGCGGCGTCGCTCGTGTACATGTCGGCCGCCGGCGCGCAGGGACACGACCCCGCCCCGCCACGGCTCCAGACGTCGACCGCGAAGCTCCACTGCTCGCAGATGGTCGAGCAGGTCGCGAGCGAGGCGGTCCAGATCGTCGGCGCCCGCGCCTACCAGCGGGGCCACCCGCTGGAGTACCTCTACCGCTTCGCGCGGAGCCGCCGGATCGCGGCCGGCACCGACGAGATGCAGCTGAACACCATCGCTCGGGCGCTGAAGGAGGACGGCGTGCCGCCGGTATCGGCGCGGTAGCGCTGGTCGGCCCGCTGCCGGCCTTCGTGCGGTAGCGCGGCGATCCACCTCCCCGATGCTCGCGTCCGGCCTCCCTACTCGTCGTACGACCGGCCGTAGTCGGGCTCGCGCTTCTCGTTGAACGCGGCGACCGCCTCCTCGTGCTCGGGGTCGACGACGCAGTCCCACTGGTACTCGGTCGCCTTCCGACAGTACTCATCGAAGCTCTGTTGGGGATCGATCAGCCGGTTCGTGTGCTGCACGGCGGTCCGCGGCTTGTCGCGGATCTCCTCGGCGAGCGCGGTGGCGGCCGCGAGCGCGTCCTCGGCCCGCTCCACGGCGAGTCCGATGTCGACGGCGTCCTCGGGGGTGATGTCCCGGCCGGTGAGCAGGTACTCGCGCGCCTTCGACTCGCCGATCAGCCGGGGGAGGAGCCACCCGCCGCCGTCGCCGGGGACGAGCCCGACGTTGACGAACCCCTCGCGCATGACCGCGTCGTCGGCGATCGTGCGCAGGTCGCAGGCGAGCGCGAAGTCGCAGCCGGCGCCGATCGCCGGGCCGTTCACCGCGGCGACCGAGGGCGTCGCGGCCGTCCGGAGCCGCCAGACGAGCTGCTGGATGAGCCAGAGGAACGCCCCGTACTCCTCCGGGTACTGATCGTCCCAGTCGGGCATCTCCGTCGTGTCCGCCCCGGCGCAGAAGCCGTCGCCAGCGCCCGTGAGGACCATCGCGTACACGCCGTCGTCGCGCTCGGCCCGCCGCACCGCGTCGTTGAGTTCGAGGACCGTGGTCCGGGTGAAGGCGTTGTACACGTCCGGGCGGTCGATGGTGACCGTCGCGACCCCCTCGCTGACCGCGTATCGGACGTCGTCGTAGTCGCGCGCTCCCACGTCGCTCCCCTCGTCGATTTCTCCGTCGGCTGTGTCGTCGGCCATACCGGAGGGCGGGCCGGCCCCCACAAATAGGTGTGCGGTCGACCCCTTGCGTCGACCGGGAACGCTTTTTGTCCGGGTCGCCCCACGCCGGGTATGCACCGCGCACGGTTCCGCGACCCGGCCGGATCGATCCGCGAAGGCACATACGACCCCGAGAGCGACGCCGTCGCCTTCGGCGGCGACGAGTACGCGCTCGACGACCCCGCGATCGACGTGCTCCCGCCGACGGACCCCACGAAGATCGTCTGTATCGGGCGCAACTACGCCGACCACGCGGCCGAGCTCGGCAACGACGTGCCGGACCGCCCGCTCCTCTTCCTGAAGCCGCCGAACGCGCTGGCGAGCCACGGCGACACGGTCACCGTCCCCGCGGGGAAAGACCGGATCGACTGGGAGGCGGAGCTCGCGGTCGTGATCGGCGAGCAGTGCAAGGCGGTCGACGCGGACGACGCGATGGACGTCGTCGCCGGCTTCACCTGCATGAACGACGTGTCGAACCGGGACGACCAAAACCGGGAGCAGAACTGGGTGCGCGGGAAGGCGTTCGACAACGCCGCCCCCCTCGGTCCCGTGATGGCGACGCCGGACGAGGTCCCGGCGGACGCGAGCGTCGAGCTCCGGGTGAACGGCGAGACGAAGCAGTCGAGCGACCGCGAGCACCTCATCTTCGACGTGCCGACCCTGATCGAGGAGATCACGACGTACCTCACGCTCGAGGCCGGCGACGTGATCGCGACCGGGACGCCGGAGGGCGTCGGCGCGCTCGCCGACGGCGACACCGTCGAGGTCGATATCGAGGGCGTGGGGACGCTCGAACACGACGTGCGCGTCCCCTGAGCGACGGCGGTACCCCGCCGTCCCGCGCTCCCTGTGTCCGGGTCACACACCGGGTTTCCGGTGAACGCTTATGCCCGAAGCGTCGGAACCGATCGCCACGGAGGCCGGTTCCTTCCCCGCCGGTCGCCGACATCGGAGACGCGCCTGCGAGCCCGGACGAATGTCACGAGACGACACCACCGCGGACGAGCCAGAGTCCGACGATACAGCCCTCCAGAGCCGGGGCCGCGACTCGGCCGACGGTCCGCGCGCCGACGCCGACCCGGCGGTCGTCGCCGCTCGATCGAGGGACGCCGAGCCGGACACGGCGGAGATCCGCGAGCTGGCGGCCGCGGCCGGCTACGCGGTCGTCGGCGAGGTCACCCAGCGGCGCCGCGAGGACCCCACGTACGGGCTCGGTCGCGGCGCGGCCGAGGACCTCATGCGACTCGCCGCCGAGACCGACGCGGCGGCGGTGATCTACGACGGCTCCCTGTCGCCGGGGCAGACGTTCTCGCTCGGCGACCTGCTGCCGACCGGCACCGCGGTCGTCGACCGCCCGCGGCTCGCGCTGGAGCTGTTCGGTGACGCGGCCGACTCCCGGACGGCGGACCTGCAGCTCGAGCTGGCCCGGCTCCGGTACGAGCTCCCGCGGCTCCGGGAGACCGCCGCGCGCGATTCGAGCGAGGACGTCCGGCTCCGACCGGAGGGCGACGGTCGCGTCCGCGACGTCGAGAGGCGGATCGAGTCCGCCGAGCGCGCGCTCGACCGGCTCGGCGACGACCGCGAGAAACGGCGGGCCGAGCGGCGGGACGCCGGGTTCGACCTCGTCGCCCTCGCGGGCTACGCCAACGCCGGGAAGTCGACGCTCGCGCGCCGGCTCGCCGACGACGCGGACGACCCGGAGCGTGTGGACGACTCGGACGGCACAGCCGATCCGGAGGACCCGGACGGCGCAGACGATCCGGACGGGACGTCGACCGCGGGCGGTCCCGGGGGGTCGCTGTCGGCCGGCGACCGTCCCTTCGAGACGCTCTCGACGGCGACGCGGCGGGCGACCCTCGGGGGACGCCGAGCGGTCGTCACCGACACGGTCGGGTTCCTCGACGGTCTCCCGCACGAGGCGATCCGGTCGTTCCGCGCGACGCTCGACGCGGTTCGCCGCGCCGACTGCGTCCTGCTCGTCGTCGACGCGAGCGAGGGGCCGGCGGCGGTCCGACGGAAGCTCCGGACGTCGCTGTCGGCGATCGAGGCGACGGACGGACCGGTGATCCCGGTCCTGACCAAGGTCGACCGGGTCGACCCGGACGACCTCGACGCCGCGGCCGACGCCTGCGAGTCGGTCGCCGGGACGCTCGGCGGTCGCGACGTACCGGTCGCGGGGTCGCTCCGGTCCCCGGTTCCGGTCAGCGCTCGGAACGGCGCCGGACTCGGGGACCTCATCGACGCGGTTGCGGACGCGCTCCCGACCGCGACCGCGACGGTGACCGTTCCGAACGGCGGCGACGCGCAGGCGGCGCTCTCCTGGGCGTACGACCGCGGCGTCGTCTCCGATGTCGACTACGCCGGGGAGACTGTCGCGGTCGAACTCGCCGGTCGACCCGACATCGTCGCGGCGGCGGAGCGACGGCTCGCCGGGGGCGACGACGGCGGGTCGTGAGCGACGGTCAAGACCACGCTTAAGCCCGAGCCTCCCCGACGCAGTACCATGCAACCACGCGATCTCTCCGACCATTCCGAGTACGTCCCGGGCCGGGGCGTCGAGGAGGTCGCCCGCGAGCGCGGGATCGACCCCGACGACCTGATCAAGCTCTCCTCGAACGAGAACCCGCACGGCCCGAGTCCCGCGGCGGTCGAGGCGATCCGCGAGCACGCCGACCGCGTCCACCAGTACCCGAAGTCCTCGCACACCGACCTCACCGCGAAGATCGCGGAGAAGTGGGGCGTTGCGCCCGAGCAGGTGTGGGTCTCGCCCGGCGCCGACGGCTCGATCGACTACCTCGCGCGGGCCGCGTTGGAGCCCGGCGACGAGGTCCTCGTGCCGAGCCCCGGCTTCGCCTACTACGGGATGTCCGCACGGTACCATCACGGCGAGGTGACCGAGTACGACCTCACCCCGGCCGACGGCTTCGCGCAGGACGCGGAGACGGTCCTGAGCGCCTACGCGGGCGAGCGAGTCGTCTACGTCACCTCCCCGCACAACCCCTCCGGCTCCACGATGCCGCTTGACGAGGTCGAGGCGATCGCGGACGCGACGGCCGAGGAGACGCTCGTCGTCGTCGACGAGGCGTACGGCGAGTTCGCCGCGGTCGACAGCGCGATCCCGCTCGCCGACGAGCGCGACGACGTGGCGGTGCTCCGGACGTTCTCGAAGGCGTACGGGCTCGCGGGGCTCCGGATCGGCTACAGCGTCGTCCCGGAGTCGTGGGGCGCGTCGTACGCCCGGGTGAACACCCCGTTCGCGGCGAACGAACTCGCCTGCCGGGCCGCGCTCGCCGCCCTCGACGACGAGGCCCACGTCGAGGAGTCGGTCGCGTCGGCGCGGTGGGCCCGCGAGTACATCGCGGACGAGCTCGATGCCCCCGCGGTCGAGTCGGCGGGGAACTTCGTGCTCGCCGAGGTCGGCGACGCGGAGCGGCTCGCCGACGCGGCCCAGGAGCGCGGCGTGATCATCCGCGACTGCACCTCCTTCGGGCTCCCGAACCACGTCCGGATCTCGACCGGGACCCGCGAGGAGACGCGCGAGGCGGTCGAGCGGCTCAACGAGACGCTCGCCGACCTCGGGCTCGGTGTCCGAGCGTGAGCGGAGAGTCGTCCGCGAACGACAGCGACTCGGCCGCCGGCGGCACGACCCCCGCCCGCGTTGCCGTGACGGGCACCCCCGGGACCGGCAAGTCGACCGCGACGGCCCGCTTAGCGGACGAGTACGACGTGATCCACCTCAACGACCTGATAAAGGGCGACGACGCCCTCTGGACCGAACGCGACGCCGACCGCGACACGCTCGTCGCCGACCTCGACGCGGTGCGCGAGCGCCTCGGCGACTGGACGGGCGTGCTCGACTCCCACCTCGCGCACCGGTTCGACGCCGACCGCGTCGTCGTGTTGCGCTGTCGCCCCGAGACGGTCGAGGCGCGGCTCCGCGAGCGCGGGGAATCGGAGGCGACCGCGACTGAAAATGCGGAGAGCGAAGCGCTCGACGTGATCCTCTCGGAAGCCGTGGAGGAGCACGGCGTCGAGAACGTCTACGAGATCGATACGACGGACCGCGACCCGGCGGCCGTCGCCGACGAGATCCGCGCCGCGATCGAGGGCGAGCGGGAGCCGAGCGCCGGCACCGTCGACTTCATCGATTATATATGACCCGGGACGGTCGGGACGGTAGATGACTCTCGACCGGTACCGCTCGGTCGCGGACCGCCTGCTCGGGCCGTGGGTGCGCGCCGCGGCCCGGCTCGGGCTCTCGCCGGACCAGGTGAGCGCCCTCGCGTTCGGCGTCGCGGTCGCGGCCGCGGGCGCGTTCGCGGTGGGCGAGCCCCTTTTCTACGTCGCCGGCGCGGTCTGCGTCCTCCTCAACGGCTGGCTCGACCTCGTCGACGGCGCGCTCGCCCGTCACCTGGAGGTCTCCTCGGACGGCGGCGACCTCCTCGATCACGTGCTCGACCGCTACGCCGACATCGCGGTCATCGCGGGGTTCACCGTCGGGGTCGGAGCGTACGCGCTCGGCTTCCTCGCGGTCACCGGCGTCCTGATGACCTCGTACATGGGCACCCAGATCCAGGCGGTCGGCATCGGCCGCGAGTACGGCGGGCTGTTAGGCCGGGCAGACCGGCTCGCGCTGATGGGGATCGTCGGCCTCGTCGCCGCGGTCTACTCGGCGCCGATCGTCGCCGGCCTGAACGTCGTCGGACTCCTACTCGCGCTGTTCGCCGCCGTGGGGCACCTGACCGCGGTGCAGCGGTTCCTCGGCGCGTGGCGCGATTTGTAACCCGTCGCCGTCGCTCGCGAGGGAACGCTTAAACGCGTCCGGGCGGAACGAGGGGATATGCCGACTTTCGAACTGAACCTCTCGGACGACGTCTACGCGGAGTTCCAGCAGCTCGCCGACCAGGAGTTCGTCTCCGAGGAACAGGCCGCCGAGGACCTCATCGCCTCCGGTATCGAGGCGTACAACGTCTCGGTCGTCGACGACGAGCCGCGCGACGAGATGCTCGACGGCGCGGAGAACAACATGTTCGACACCGCCGAGGACCCCGGGAGCTTAGAGGACGACCGGCTGTAGGCGGGATCCGATATTTTCGCGGACGCCGCGCGATTCAGTAGCCGAGCCCGAGCAGCCGATTCGCGAGCAGCGTCGCCAGCCCCAGCGCCATCACGCCGGCCAACAGCCCGAACGCGACCCCCCAGCCGGCGACGTCGGAGAGCGTCCCGACGACGACGCTGCCGGACGCGCCGAGCACCATGTAGGCCGTCCGGACGAGCCCGAACCCGGCGCCGCGCTCGGCGTCCGACAGGAGGTCCATGAACCGCGACTGGACGGGCGCCCCCCACGACATCGCCACGCCGACGAGACAGACCGCCCCGACGGTCGCGCCGAGGCCGAGGTCGAACCGCGCCGTCGCGACGAGGAGCCCGTAGCCGAGGACGCCGGCACTCATCGTTCCCATGGCGGTCGCGTCGCGGCCGAACCGGTCGGAAAGCGACCCCGTCAACGGCTGGGTCCCGCCGTGGACGAGGAAGTACAGCGAGAACAGCAGCGCCGAGAGCGCGGTCGAGAGGTCGCTTCCGACGTCTAAGAAGGTCGGGAGGAAGGAGGCGGTCGCCTGCCACGAGAACGCGCCCATCGTCGCCAGCGCGGTCGTGTAGAGGATCGGCGGCCGCGAGAGCAGCTCCGCGAGCGACCCGAGCGCGAACCGCTCGCGCATCGCCTGGTCGGGGCGGCCCGGGTCAGTTGGCCGCACCCGCCACGCGAACAGGGCGAACACGGGCACCGCGACCGCGACGCCGAGGAGGATCCCGGCGCGCCAGCCGTACCGCGAGCCGACGAGGGCGGCGAGGGGCGGCGCGGCGAGCCCGGCGATCGGCCCGCCGGCGACGTGGACGCCGATGGCCCGGCCGATGTCGTCGAACTGCTTGGCGAGGAACGTCGTCGCCACCGAGTAGTGGAGGCCGGCGCCCGCGCCGAGGACCACGGTGAACAGCATGAAGACGGCGATAGAGGGCGAGGCGGCGATGAGCAGCGAGGCGACCGCGGTGGCCCCGACCGCGGTCAGGATGACGGCGCGTTCCCCGTACCGATCGCCCAGCACGCCCGAGGGGAACTGCGCCAGCGCGTACGCCAGCCACATCCCGGAGAGCGCGAGGCCGACGGTCGCGTTCGTGACGCCGAACTCGGCGGTGATCCGCGGCACGAGCGGGCTGATCGACAGCCGAGCGACCATCGTCGCGGTGAACGCGAGCGTGCAGAGGGCGAGCGCCGTGTGCCGGTACCGCCAGTTCACGGGCATCGTTCTCGACCCGGGACAAAGCGGGTTCCGGTCGCGGCCAGCCGGGCCGGGTGTGGTGTGCGACCGGACCGCGGACGCCGCGGAGTCGACGCCCCGTCAGACCTCGAACGCGACCGGGTACTCCGTGAGGTTCTCGTACCCGTCCTCCGTGACGACCACGAGGTCCTCGATCCGGACGCCGCCGACCTCGGGGTCGTACAGCCCCGGCTCGACGGTGACTACGTGGCCCGGTTCCAGCTCGCCGCCCCCACTCGCGAGCCGCGGCGACTCGTGGACGTCGAGGCCGATCCCGTGGCCGGTCGAGTGGATGAACCCCGTCTCCGTCTCGGGGTCGGTGCCTAACGTCGGGTGGCCGGCCGCCTCGTACACCTCGCAGGCGGCGGCGTGGACGTCCTCGCCGGTCGCGCCCGGTTCGACGGCGTCGAGCGCGGCGGAGAGCGCGCGCTCGGTGAGCTCGTACCGCTCCCGGAGCGCCGCCGGCGGCTCGCCGACGCAGAACGTCCGGGTCATGTCGGCGTTGTACTTCGTCGCCTTCGACCGCGGGAAGATGTCGACGATGATCGCCTCGTTCGCCCGGAGCGGGCCGGAGCCGCGGTCGTGGGGGTCGGCCGCCTGCGCGCCGCCGGCGACGATCGTCTCGTCGAGCGCGCAGCCGTGCCGGAGCAGCGTCACCTCGATCTCCTCGGCGACGCGCTCGCTGGTGAGCGGCTCGCCGTCCAGGAGCAGGAGCGTCCCGGGCGCCGCGTCGGCGCTGCCGTCGGCGGACGCGTCCTCGCCGGCCACCTCCGCGCCCGCGAGCAGCTCCTCAGCGGCGCGCATCGCGGCCTCGTTCGCGCGCTGCGCCTCGCGGATCGCGTCGATCTCCTCGTCGGTCTTCACGGCCCGGGCCTCGCGGACGAGGTCGTCGCCGTCGACCGCGACGTCGACCCCCCGCTCGCGCATCGCGTCGGCGGTGCCGACCGGACCGCGCGGCGGCATCGACACCGACTCGACCCCCTTGTCGCGGACGAAGTCGGCGTACATGTCGTACCGCTCCTCGCGGCCGCCGTACTCGTAGCCGTAGTCGGCGTGACGCTCGACCGCGTCGGCCGTCGACTCGGTCTTCGCGCGCCCGTACTCCAGCCCGGAGACGAGCAGGTGGACCTCGCCGTCGGCGTACAGCGTCAGGAACGGGTCCGGGCCGGTGAACCCGGAGAGGTACAGCTGGTTCGCGTCCTCCTGTGACGCGTCGAGCAGGTAGCCGTCGGCGTCGAGGTCGGCGAGCGTCTCGTCGAGGCGTGCGCGGTTCATACGCGAGGTGGTCAGGCGACGCCCAAATCGGTTGCCCTCGCGGGACCGTCGGACCGGAGGCGACGACCGGCCGCGAACCGAGCCGCGCCGCGAGCCGGAACAAGGCATATGACGATCGCCCGGGAACGACCGGCCCGCGATGTCGGCGGACGGGCGAACCACCCTCTGGTCGTTCGTGACCCTCCCCTCCGGCTGGCTTCCGGTCGTCGTCGCCTGCGGGAGCGCCGCCGCCCTGGTCGGGCTGGCGGCGACGTGGGTCGGACTCGCGGTCGCAGGCGTGTCGCCCGGGGACTCCGAAGTGGCCCGATGGATGGTCGGGGGACCGATATCGGCGGTCGAGGGGACGGTCTGGTTCCTCTTCGACGCCCACTGGGTGCAGACGCGAACGGGATCCGGACCGTCGAACCTCGTCGTCTACGGCCACCCGCTGATACAGGCCGACGCCGCGCTGTGGCCGCTCCGCGGGGTCCCGCTCATCACCGGGCTCGGCGGCGCGGCGGCCGTTCGCTACCTCGAGGTCGCCGAGGAACTGAACGGACTCGTCGCCGGGGCGGCCACCGCGCTGGGATACCTCCCGGCGATGCTCGCGCTGCGCGCCGTCTCGCGCGTGCCGCTCACGCGCCACGCGGCGGGCGGTGTCGCCCCGATATCGGACGCCGACGGCGTCCCCGTGTCGGCGGTGAGCGGCGTCGCCGCCGGGCCGGACCTCGCCGCGGCGCTCGCGTTCGTGACCGCGCTGAGCCTGACCCTCGGGGGCGCGGCCGGCGCCCTCGCGGCGGCGGTCGGGTCCAGTGAGTGACCGGCGCGAGCCGCGTCGAGGAAGCGACCGGCGGGAGCCGCGTCCGGTCTCGTCCCCGAGCACGAACCGTTTTGGTGCGGCGGCGCCCCGATCCGCGCATGGATCCGTCAGTCGACGCCGGCCGCCTCCGAGCGGACCTGGAGGCGAACGCGGCGTTCGGTCGCGTCGAGCACGACGACCCGGAGAAGCGCGGGCGAACGAACCGGACCGGGAGCGAGGCGAACGCGGCCGCCCGGGACCGGCTGGTGGAGCGGCTGATGGCGGCCGGCCTCGACGTCGCCGTCGACGAGGTCGGCAACGTCCTCGGGACGTGGATCCCCGACTCCGCGGACTCGGCGGCCGCGCCCGTCGTGAGCGGGAGCCACCTCGACAGCGTCCTCGACGGGGGGATCTTCGACGGCCCGCTCGGGGTGTACGCCGCGCTGGAGGCGGTGCGGGCGATGCGGGACGCGGGCGTCGAGCCGGCGCGCCCTGTCGGCGTCGTCAGCTTCACCGAGGAGGAGGGGGCCACGTTCGGCGACGGGCTACTGGGCTCGTCGGTGGCGACCGGCGTGACTGACGCCGACGCCGCCCTCGCGCGCGAGAGCGAGGCGGGGGAGACGCTCGGCGAGGCGCTCGACCGGATCGGCTACCGCGGCGACGACGCGATCGACCCCGCGACGTGGGCGGCCTTCTACGAGCTCCACGTCGAGCAGGACACCGTCTTGGAGGAGACCGGCGCGGACGTCGGCGTGGTGACGACGATCACGGGGATTACTCACTGCGAGGCGACGATCGAGGGGGAGGCGAACCACGCCGGCGCGACCGCGATGGGGGACCGGACCGACGCGCTCGCGGCCGCGAGCGAGTTCGTCCTCGACGTGGAGGCGGCCGCGAACCGAGTCGTCGACGAGTCGAGCGCCTCCGCGGTCGGCACCGTCGGGTCGCTGTCCGTCTCGCCGAACGCGACCAACGTCGTTCCCGGGCGCGTCGACGCCGGCGTGGACGTTCGGGACGTCGAGGCCGAGTCGGTGGACGCGATCGTCGCGGCCGCCCGCGAGTCGCTCGCCCGCCTGGAGCGCGAGCGCGGCGTCGAGACGTCGTTCGAGCGGCCCTTCGACGTGGCGCCGACGGCGATGAGCGACCGGCTTCGGGGGGTCGCTCACGCCGCGGCCGACGCGGCCGACCGGGTCGCGCTCGACCTCCACTCCGGCGCGGCGCACGACGCCATGCGCGTCGCCCGCGTCACCGACGCCGCCCTCCTGTTCGCGCCCTCGCGCGACGGGGTCTCGCACAGCCCCCGCGAGTGGACCGACTGGGCGGACTGCGCGGCCGCGACCGAGGTGCTGGCGGGGGCGATAGCGCGGGTCGCGGTCGACGGCGAGTAGGGAGAGCCGAGGTCGGACCGTAACGGGCCGCCGTCACAACCGTTTTGCCGGTCGCCCGGGACTGACCATCGTGAGACGACCTCTCGGGCTCGGCGCCGTCGCCGTCGGCGTCGCCGCCGGCGTAGCGGGCGGACTCGTGACGACGACGGGGGCGTTCGGCGGCTGGCCCGACCTGATCGGGTACCCGGCGACGCTCGTCGTCGGGCGGACGCTGCTCGTCGTCGCGGTGTTCGGCGTGCTGTACGGCTCGTACCTCCTCGCCGTCCAGCTGCTGATGCGGTCGGCGAACAAGCGGCGCGCGTACAACACGCGCAACCTCCTGCGGCTCGCGTTCGGGTTCGTGGGCACGGTCGCGACGCTCGCGGTGCTGACCGAGAACTGGCTCGGACTCCTCTTCTCGCTCGGGGTCATCGGGTTCGCGGTCACCTTCGCGCTCCAGCAGCCGCTCCTGTCGCTCATCGCGTGGGTGTACATCACGGTGAAACAGCCCTACGGCGTCGGCGACCGCGTCCGGATCGACGACGCGAAGGGGGACGTGATCGGCGTCGACTTCCTCGTGACGACGCTGTGGGAGATCAACGGCGAGCTGGTGACGACGAACCAGCCGTCGGGACGGGTGGTGACGGTGCCGAACAGCGTCGTGCTCTCCTCGAACGTCGTCAATTTCGGCGGGGGCGGCTCCCCGTACGTCTGGAACGAGGTGGGCGTGCAGGTCGCCTACGAGACGGATCTCGACTTCGCGTGCGAGGTCATGGTCGAGGAGACGACCGATCTGCTCGGCGACGAGATGGCCGCCGGGATCGCGGCGTACCGCGAGGCGCTCGCGGAGACGCCGGTGGAGCTGGAGGTGCACGACCGGCCGACGGTGAACGTGACGCAGGGCGAGTCGTGGGTGGAGCTCCGCGTCCGGTACCTCACTCACCCGCGCCGGGGACAGCGCGTGAAGAACCGGCTGTACGAGCGGATCCTCGAGCGATTCAACGACGCGCCCGACCGAGTGGCGTTCCCGGTGAGCCGGAACCGGTAACGCGGGGCGAAAGCGCCCCCGTCTTTCCGGCATGATTTATATACGGTGACTCTCGCGGTGTCTGCGTCTCGGGAACCGCAACGAGGACCGCGAGAGATCCAAAACGTCCGTTTTCGGCCCTATAGAGGTGTTTTACTGAGGTAACTGATAACTCAACACACGGTATGTTTATATACTCTGGCAACTTACTATTGGTTAACGAATCGGCGCGCCCGACACCAGTATTTCGGTCGGGAGTTCGATCGGAGAGAACCCATGACAGAAACACACACGCGCGACTACGGCGGAGAAACGGAGCGAGAGCGAGCGAACCGAAGCCGAGCGACGGAGACGGACGAGTCGGAGACGGAGTCGGAATCGACGGCGGCGGAGCGGACGACGGTCTGCCCCGAGTGTAGCGGGAGCCTCGTCACCGACACGGAGCACGGCGAGACGGTGTGCGACGACTGCGGGCTCGTCGTCGAGCAGGACTCGGTGGACCGCGGGCCGGAGTGGCGCGCGTTCAACTCCGGCGAGCGGGACAGCAAGTCCCGCGTCGGGGCCCCGACGACGAACATGATGCACGACAAGGGGCTCTCGACGAACATCGGCTGGCAGGACAAGGACGCCTACGGCAAGTCGCTGTCGAGCCGGCAGCGCCAGAAGATGCAGCGGCTCCGCACCTGGAACGAGCGGTTCCGCACCCGCGACTCCAAGGAGCGGAACCTGAAGCAGGCGCTCGGCGAGATCGACCGCATGGCGTCGGCGCTGGGGCTCCCGGACAACGTCCGCGAGACCGCCTCCGTTATCTACCGCCGCGCGCTGAGCGAGAACCTCCTGCCCGGCCGCTCGATCGAGGGCGTCGCGACCGCGTCGCTGTACGCGGCCGCCCGGCAGGTGGGGAACCCGCGGAGCCTCGACGAGTTCACCGCCGTCTCCCGCGTCGACAAGATGGAGCTCACGCGGACGTACCGCTACGTCGTCCGCGAGCTGGGGCTGCGCGTCCAGCCGGCCGACCCCGAGAGCTACGTCCCGCGGTTCGTCTCGCGGCTGGAGCTCTCCGAGGAGACGCAGCGGCTGGCCCGGGAGCTCCTCGACGGCGCGAAGGAGTCCGGCATCACGAGCGGGAAGTCCCCGGTCGGGCTCGCCGCGTCCGCGGTGTACGCCGCCGCGCTCCTCTCGAACGAGAAGGTGACCCAGAGCCAGGTCTCGGAGGTGGCCGACATCAGCGAGGTCACCATCCGGAACCGGTACAAGGAGCTCCTCGAAGCGAGCGAGGGTATTGCGGCCTGAAATCCGGCGCTCGATATCTCTCCGCGTCGCTCTCTTCCGTTCGATCCGTCTTTTTCGCGTCGACTTCGCCTGTCGGATCCGGCGTTCTCGCGTCGGTCGCTCGCCGTCCCGGTGTCGGAACCGCTCGCCACGTACGTTTTTACGTCGGCCGCGTGTACGTCCGGTTATGGTCGACGCGTTCGTCAGACTCGTCTGTCCGGAGTGTACCAAAGAGTGGCAGGATAACCCCGCGGACCTCCAGGATCTCCGCTCGAACTTCAGCTGTCCCGGATGCCACGCGACCCGCCGGCTGACGGAGTTCATGCGGACCGAGCGCGATCTCGAAGCCGTAAAGCAGTTCCAGTGAGCCGCGGCGGCGGCCGCCTCGCCGTCCGCGCTCTCGGATATTCTCCGCTCGAACCTTCCCGATCGATAACCCGAAAAGGGCGATCTACGCCCCGAAAACGGCGAATACGTGAGGTACCCATGGTAACGTGACTCAAGATAATAATATAAACCTCCGGTAGCAAAGGGCTGTTACTCATGAAGAAGCAGGAGCTCATTCATCTTCACGGCCTTCTCGCGGAGGTACGAAAACAGTGCGAGTTCTGGGACGAGGACGTCGATCTGGACGCGTACGAGGAACTGGGCGTCAAACCGACATCGATTCACAAGTCGAAGACGGACCACAAGGCGGCCGTTTTCAAGCTGACTGAGGGGATCACCGAGCCGATGGACGAGTCCGAGTCGGAGCCGCTGGCCCCGACAGCGGACTGAGAGTTCGCTCCCATTCTCGACCGCTCGTCGCTCCCGTAGTGACGACACCATGTCCGGCGCCGCAATTCGGATTCCGGCGTCACTCCGCCGTGGTCGGACGGTTCCGTGGAGGGTGGTCGGTTACCGGTCGTCGGTCAACGGCGAGTCGGAGTCGCTCGCGCCCTTAGACTCGTCGTCGGCGTCGGCCTGGTTGTCGGACTCGATCTCCTCGACATCGAGCACCTTCAGCGGGATGTTCCGGAGGCGCTGTCCGATCTCCTTTCGCGCGACCCGGCTGGCGTGTTCGGCGCGTTCGACGTTGAACACGTCCATGCGGAGTTCGAGGGCGACGAGCGCCTCGTCGGCGGCCACGAACGCCGGCGGCAGCTCCTCGCCCGCCGGCGACGCGCGGCTCCCGGTGTCGATCTCGACGTAGCTGAGGTCCGGATTCAGCATCTCGCCGGTCTTCGAGATCGCGATCCGCACGGCTTCGTCGGCGGTCCCGACGTCGTACACGGGGACGGCGGCCTCCACGACGACTCGGCAGTCCATCTCAGTGGCGTGTACCGCACGAACGAGTATGAAGGTTCGGCCGACAGGTCGCCTCGTCGAAACGACGGCGCGACGGCACGGTGACGAGGTAGAGCGGCGGAACGACGGATCGACGGCCCCGGAGTCGGGCACGGGCGCGAGCCCGGACTCACTCGCCGCCCGCTCGGAGGTAGTAGAACACGTACGTCTGGGCGTAGCCGGCGAACTCGCCGCCGAATCGCTCGCGGATCGCGCGCGACGTCTCGGCGTAGTTCCCGCGCTCGCAGTCGGGGTAGTACTCCTCGATCGTCGTCCGGATCCAGGTGTCGAGCGGCACCGCCTCCAGGAAGCCGAGCGAGAACAGCAGCACGCAGTCCGCGACCTTGTCGCCGACGCCGACGAACCGCGTCAGCGACTCGCGCGCCTCCTCGTACGGCAGGTCCGCGGCCGCGAGCGGGTCGGCCTCGCCCGACGCGACCATCTCGGCCGTCCGCTGGACGTAGGGCGCGCGGTAGCCCAGCGAGAGGTCGCGTAGCTCGCCTTCGGTCCGGGCGGCGAGCTGCTCTGGCGTCGGGAACGCGTGGTACGCCTCGCCGTCCAGCTCGACGACGTCGCCGTACGTTTCCCGGAGACGGCGCTGCATGCCGTGGATCCGCGCGACGCGCATCTGCGCCGAGCAGATGAAGGAGATCAGACACGGGAAGACGGGGTCGCGAGTGAGCCGCATCCCCTCGTACGCGTCGTACGCCCGTTCGAGGAGGGGGAGGTCCGGGGTGGCGTCCAGGATCGCGTCGAGGTCGTCGTCGAGCCGGAACAGGTGTTCGAGGATCGGGACGGCGTCGACCGTCGACTCCCAGTGCAGGGTCCCGTCGCGGACGCCGCCCTCCTGCCTGACGCGCAGCGGGACCCGCTCGTCTATCAGGCCGGGAATCGGCGCGACGACGGTCTCGTACCACTCGTCGCCGCCGTGGGCGTGGAGGTCCGCGTAGGTCTCCCCGTCGGCGCGGTTCCAGAGGTAGCTCTGGCCGCTCTCGGCGGTCGCCTGCAGGTCGAACGGGCCGGCCAGGTCCGCGACGTCGATCGCGCCTCGTTCCATTACGGATCCGGTGGGGTCGCAGCGGTATTCCGATTTCGGTATCGGCGGGTCGAAACCGAACCGGCGCGGCGAGATGAGGTCGGCGGATCGAGGCGAAAACGCGCGGCTCGCGGGGCGAGCCGCGGGCAGACCGAGCCCCCGGCAACGCCCACGGGCGAAGGGGGGTTTTTGCCCGGTCGCCACGTAACGGAGGTATGCCGACGTACCGCCGGACGACCCGCGTGCCCGCCCCCATCGACGAGGTGTGGGCCTTTCACTCCACGATCGACGGCCTCCGGGCGCTCACGCCGGACTGGATGAACCTCCGCGTCGCCGGCGTCGAGGGACCGGACGGGGAACCGGACCCGGCGGTGCTGGCCGAGGGATCGAGGATACGGATGTCGATGCGGCCGTTCGGCGTCGGCCCCCGTCAGCGATGGGTCTCGCGGATCACGGAGCGGGCGCCCGACGGCGACGTGCCGGTCGAGGGGAGCGCGCGCTTCGTCGACGACATGGTCGGCGGCCCCTTCCGGCGGTGGGAGCACACGCACGCCTTCTACGCCGACGGCGAGGAGACGCTCCTGGTCGACACCGTCTCGTATCGGCTACCGCTCGGGCCGCTCGGCGACGTCGCCGGTCCGTTCGCGAAGGTCGGGTTCGAGGGGATGTTCCGCGACCGACACCGACGGACGATCGACCGGTTCGAGTCGTAGGGAGTCCGAGGGGGGGATCGCGGCGAGACCGGGAACCTCAACGCAACCGGTCGGAGCAGGGCGACCGAGCGATCAGGCCGGGGCGGTCGCCGGCTCCGCCTCGAACGAGAGCTCGAACACCGCGCCGCCGTCGTTGCGGACGTCGAGTCCCCAGCCGTGGGCGTCCGCGATCCGGTCGACGATCGCGAGCCCGAGGCCGGAACTCCCCGCGGTCGAGAATCCCGACTCGAACAGGGAGTCGCGCGCGTCGGGCGGGATCCCCGGGCCGTCGTCAGCGACGTACAGCCCCCGGGCGCCCGAGCGGTCGTCCTCGACGCCGACCTCGATGCTGACGCCCCTCCCGCCGTGATCGACCGCGTTTCGGAAGAGGTTCTCGAAGAGCTGTCGGAGGCGGCTCGGGTCGGCCTCCACGCGAGCGGCGTCGTCCGCGACCGTCAGCGTCGCGTCCGGCGCCCGGACGGAGCTCCACGCGTCCTCCGCGATCGCCGCGACCGGGACGGACTCCGTCTCGTCGATCGCGTCGCCGCGCCTCGCCAGCATGAGGAGGTCGTCGATGAGCGTCTCCATCCGGAGCACCGCGCGCTCCATCGCCTCGTACTTCGGGCGCTCCACGTCGTCCGCGACGAGGTCGAGGTAGCCGGAGAGGACGTTGAGCGGGTTCCGGAGGTCGTGCGAGACCACCGCGCTGAACTGTTCGAGCCGCTCCGTCTGGCGGCGGAGTTCGAGCCGCCGCTCGTTCCGCGCGATGGTGTGGGCGATCAGGTCGCCGAAGGTGCGGTACGCCGCGACCTCCTCCTCGGTCCAGGCGCGCGGATCGTCGGTCTCGAACGCGAGGACGCCGATCAGCTCCCACTCCGAGACGAGCGGCACGTGGACCGTCGCCGGCGGGGAGTCGGCGTCCGCGTCGCTGGCGTCGGCTCCCACGACCGCCGCGCCGCTCTCTCCGGTCTCTTTGACATCCGCGCTCCTCTCTCCGGCTCCCGCGGCCCGAACCGGCGGACGGACGACGTTCTCGAACGTGGAGAGCGCCTCCGGGTCGGGGAACGCTTCGAACGGTTTCGGGTCGGGGTCACATCCGCCTGACGACCAGTGGTAGGCCGGCTCGAACGCGTCCCCGTCCTCCAGGTAACAGACGATCCGGTCGATCGCGACCTGTCGTCCGACGTTCTCCATCGTCCAGACGATCTTGGTTTCGACCTCGTCCGACCTCGTGCTCATTAGGGTGGTTCCCGCGTCAAGCAGGACTTCGCGAAGCCGCGCCACGTCGTCGCCGCCGAGCCGCGTCAGCGCGGGTTCGACCGCGTCTCGCAGGCGCTCGACGAGGGGATCGGTCGCGCCGTCGTCGGAGTCCGCCCCCGACCGGTCGTCGGAGTCGACGACGACGACATCGTCCACGTCGGCGGTGAGGAGGGCGCGGACCGTCTCGATCCCCGTCTCCTCGACGGCGACGACGACGGGGACGGTCTCGGGCGTCGCCGCGACGTGGCGCCGCGTCCGCTCCGACGCGAGGGCGTCGACCGTGGCGACGATCCCGCAGGCGTCGCTCAGCGGGGACGGAGCCTCCGCCGCGGCCTCCGGGAACTCCGCCGGTTCGACCCCTTCGAACTCGGGCGAAGGGGAGTCACTCCACGCGGCCGCCACCGCGTCCGCGACGCGGTCGCGCAGGGCCGTGTCCTCGCCCACGTAGGCGACGACGGAACGACGGTGCATACGGGGTGATCGCGTCGGCCACATTTCAACGTTAACGCCCGAATATCGGGCGTGAGAACGTCAACTCGCCGTGCCGGTCGACGTCAGCGCGATTCCGGCGAGGACGACGGCGCCCCCGACGAGCGTGACGGGCGTCGGCACCTCGGCGAGGAAGAGGAACGCGAGCAGCGTCGCGCCGACCGGTTCGCCGAGCAGCGACACGGAGGCGACGCTCGACTCGACGTGCGCGAGCGCCCAGTTGAGGACGGTGTGACCGAGCAGGCCCGGCCCGAGCGCGAGCCCCGCGAAGAGCGCCCACTCGCGGGACGGGTATCCGGCGAGCGGGTGGCCTTGGACCAGGACGACGCCGAGGAGCGAGACGGTACAGACCCCGTAGACGACGACCACGTACGGGACGAGCGAGACGCGCTGCCGGAGCGAGCGGCCGGCGAGGACGTAGCCGGCCGCGGTCACGGCGCCGAACAGCGCGAGCCCGTTCCCGTAGAGCGGCCGGGGACCGACGAGCACCCCGCCGAGAAGGTCGCCGAGGGACATCGCGGCCATCCCCGCGACCGCGACCGCGATGCCGACGGCCATTCGGCGCGTCACGCGTTCCCGGAGGAGCAGCCACGCGCCGAGCGCGACGAACACCGGCTGGGCCTGCACGAGCGTGACGCTCGCCGCGACGCTCGTCCACTCCAGGCTCTCGAACCAGGCGGCGAAGTGGAGCGCGAGCGCGACGCCGGACAGCGCCGCGAACGCGAGATCGCGGTGTCGAATACGAGCGAACTCGGTCCGATACCGCCAGACCGCGACCGGGAGGAGCGGCAGCGTCGTGAACAGGACGCGGTAGAACGCGGCCACCGAGCTCGGGGCCTCGCTGAGCCTGACGAGGATCGCTCCGGCGCTCACGGCGACGACCGCGAGCGCAAGGGCGGCGGCCGGCGGAATCCGCGGGTCGGTCGACATCGGTACGGCGGTGGGTTCCGGCCGCCGCCGCTTACCGGTTTCGAGACGGTGCGGCGCGTCCGGCCGCCTCCCGACGGTGATTTGCGACTCCGGTTCAAATCCTCGCGCATGTGCGCAGACACGTTCGGCGTGGGGATCCGCCTCACCGAGGAGGAGCTCCGGTTCGTCGTCCGCGTCCCGTCGGACGTCGACTCCGGGTGGACCGATCCCGAAGCGTTCCAGTCCCTCGTCGCCGAGACCGTCTGGGACCTACTCGACCAGGAGTCGGTGCTCGGAGCCGTCGCCGACCGGTTCGAAGCGGGGGCGACGGTCACGCTCGGGACGGTCACGCTCGAACCGGACGGCACCGTCGTCTCACACGACCTCGACGCGCCGGGCGCGGAACCGGGGGATCAGGCGAAGTGAGGCGGCCGAGGCGACGGGGCGACCGCTCAGTCGTCGCCGACCGTCGCCGACTCGTCGTCCGCGTCGCGCTCCTCCGACGACGTCGCGAGGGCGGCGCCGACCGCCCACATTCGGTCGGGATCGTAGGCAGTGAGGTCGTATCGCGTCGATCCGACGGTCTCGCCCCACGTGTCGAGCACGTCGAGCCGGACCAGCCCCGACAGCGTCGCGCCGAGCGTTCGCGGCGTCGTCGCCGGATCGGAGAGGGCGGCGTGCACCTGCTTCGACTGCGGGTAGTTCCGCGTGCAGCGCTCGATCCCGTCGCGCGCCTCCGCCCAGTGGCGACGGACGTACCCGAACGTCGTCGGATCGTCGCGCCGCAGTCGATCGAGGGCCCCGGTGACCGGGTGATCGACGGGGTCCGAGACGTCGGTCGGATCGAACAGCGATCGGACGTCCGCGGCCGCCTCCAGACGGTACGAGCAGCCGACAACTACCTCGGCGACATCGCTGAGACTCCCCAGCGCCGCGACGAACGACCCAGTGGCGTCGAGGCCACGGTCGACGAGCACCGGAGTCACGTCGTCGACGACGACGGACGGCGCCGCTCCCTCGACGTCGACGACGTGCGCCGAGACGGCGTCCGCCACGCTGTCGAGGTCCGTCGACCCGTCGAGCATCGTGTACGCGAGCCGCCGACTCGGGACGACCTGCGTCGTTCCGACCGCTCCGCGAGTGGTGTCGCTCGCGGAGACGATCGCCTCTCTCGTCGGACCCGGTTCGGGCGACCCGCGCCAGCCGCGCCGCCACTCCTCGATCCCGGTGTCGAACAGCACGGAGACCACCCGCTCCGGCGACGGACCCTCCCGAACCGGCGGCCGTCCCGCCGCGGACAGTCGCACCGTGACCTCGTGGTCGGAATCCGTCGGAACGGCCATCGATAGCGTTAGCTTCAGCGACAAAATTGATAAACTTACGGGTGGGCGTCTCAATATTGAAATTCGCTTGCGTTTTCGATCGCGTGATGCGACGACGCCGAAACGCGGCACGCTCGCTGGATGACGATCCGCGTCTCTTGGGAGGGAAGTGTCTATGGGTGGT
>NZ_CVRT01000087.1 GCF_001261915.1 Halorubrum sp. SD626R | reverse complement strand
AAGTCGCAGCCCGCGCAGCGAACGCAGTGAGCGAGCAGGACCGTCTTCCGGCGGTTCTGTGCCGTCGGGTGGGAATCAAAGGGGCAGCCGCGAGGGCGAAGCACGGCGACGGTAGCACCACAGCGAACGAAGTGAGCGAGGAGCGCACCGAGCCGCGCGAGTCCTCGCGGCTGGGGCTTTGGAAGTGTTCACGGTCGGGGAGCCGATAGCGTGTGACCCAGCGGCTAATGTTTTGGAGGTGACTGCAGTCGATCCGCGTTCAGCTATGCAGACACAATACTCGTCTGCATCTCCTCGGTATTGAACGCGCTCCCCGCCCCGGCTTCATTGAGAACGATCACGCCGGCGCTGGATCCGGTGATCGCCTCGAACTCCTCGATCGCTTTGTCGGCCGCCGCCTGCGCGCCGAGCCCGTCTTCGAGATACCCGACGGCCCGCCGCGAGAGCGTGACGCGCGCGATGTCCTCGCCGGCCCCCGTCGCGCTCGCCCCGCCGGCCTCGGTGCAGAAGAAGCCGGAGCCGACCTGCGGCACGTCGCCGACCCGGCCCGCGAGCGCGAACGACCGGCCGCCCGTGGAGGTCGCCGCCGCGAACCGCTCGCCGTCCGAGGCCACCGCGCCGACCGTGTCGTGGTCGGGCGCGCGGCCCGAGTCGTCTCCGCCCGCTCCGCCGTTGTTCAACCCGCCGCCGGCCCGATCGCTTCCCGACCCGAACCGCGTCGCGAGCCAGTCGAGGTGCTCGCGCGGCCCGCCCCGCGGAGGGTCCTCGCTCTCGTACCGCTCGCGGGTCGCGTCGGTGAGCAGGTCGACGCCCGTCTCGACGCCGAACTCGTCGGCGAGGTCGACCGCGTGCTCGCCGGAGACGAAGACGTGGGGCGTCTCCGAGTGCACGACGCGGGCGACGCTCGCGGCGCGTTCGACGCCCGGCATCGAGCAGGCCGCGCCGACCTCTCGGTCGGAGGTCATCACGCCCGCGTCGGTGCGGACGACGCCGTCGGACTGGACCGCGCCGCCGACGCCGGCGTTGAATCGCGGGCTCGATTCGAGGGGCTCGAGCGCCGCCTCGACCGCGTCGAGGGGCGTCTCGGCGTCGGCGCCGCGCTCGGCCGCCCGGTCGAGCGTCTCCTGTCTCGGCGCCGGCGCGTCCGGAGCACCGCCGGCGCCGCCGTGGACGACGACGCGCATCGAGGGTCGCTGTGACATACGCGAGGGTTCCGCGGCGGGCGGATAAGTCTCCGGAAAACGGCGGGTGATGACGCCGAACGCAGAGCAATCTCCGCGGCCGACTCCCGGTCCGGCGCCGCAAGAACTATTCCCGCCGCTCGGGGAGTCGCACCCATCGTGGACGAGCATCGGGGACGCGCCGCCACAAGCAACTCGGAGTCCCGCGTCGGGGGAGGTCCGACGGACGAGAGATCGATCAGCCGCCGCCTCCGGAACGCGGTCGGAGCCCGCGTCGGGATCGACCGTCGCGCGCTCGGGGCGTTCCGGATCGCGCTCGGCGTCGCCCTCCTCGTCGACCTCGCGCTGCGCGCCCGGAACCTGACGGCCTTCTACACCGACGCCGGCGCGCTTCCGCGCTCGGCGCTCGCGGAGGCGTACCCGCTCGCCGCCCGCCTCTCGCTACACGCGCTCTCCGGGGCGACGTGGCCCGTCGCGGCGCTGTTCCTCGTCGCCGGCGTCGCCGCCGTCGCGCTCGCGATCGGTCACCGGACCCGGCTCGCGGCCGCGGTCTCGCTCGTCCTGCTCGCCTCGCTGCAGGCGCGGAACCCGTTCGTGCTCAACGCGGGCGACAAGCTGCTCGTGCACCTGCTCGCGGCGGGGCTGTTCTGCCCGCTCGGCGCGCGCTGGTCAGTCGACTCCGTCCGCCGCAGGGCTTCGCCCGGAGAAGGGGAAAGCGCGAGCGAGGGGCCGGGGAACGAGCGCTTCGTCGGTCCGGCGTCCGCGCTCCCGTTGGCCGTCGTCGTGGTGGTCTACGTCGCCAACGCGGTCGAGAAGCTCAGGGGGACGGCGTGGACCGGCGGTGAGGCGGTCGGACGGGTGTTCCGGCTCACGTACCTCCACGGCCCGGTCGGCGGGCTGCTGCCCGAGGCGCCGGGACTGCTCGCGGCCGCCACCTACGGCTGGCTCGCGCTGCTCGTCGCGTCGCCGCTGCTCGTCGCGTCCGCGGGTCGGGTCAGAGCGGCCCTCGCCGGGACCCTGTTCGCCGCGCACTGCTCGATGGCGTTCACGCTCCAGCTCGGCGTCTTCCCGCTGATATCGGCGGCCGCCCTGCTCCCCTTCTTCCCGTCGTTCGTCTGGGACCGCGTCGAGGGGGTCGTCGGACCGACCGGCGCGCGGCTCCGCGGGTACGTGGAATCGACGCCCGCGGGCGACCCGCGACACGAAGGGCCGGGAGATCGATCGACGCGCGACATTCCGGGTCGAGCAGTCCGCGACCGCGCCGTTCCCGCCGTCGCCGCCGTCCTCCTCGTCTCGCTGCTCGCGTGGAACGGGATGGCGGTCGGCCTCGTCGACGCGCCCGAGCCCGTGGCGGCGACGGCGGACCCGACCGAGTACGGCTGGGACATGTTCGCGCCGGACCCGAGCTCGGTCGACGCGCGCCTCCTGGCGACGGCGACGACCGCCGACGGCGACGCGGTCGACGCGCTGTACGGCGACCCCGTCGCGGTCGACCGGCCGCCGTCGGACGCGCGGGCGTACCCCACCGCGCGCTGGCGGAAGTACCTCACCCTGCTGGCGGGCGACGGGGCGCCCGCCCGCGTCGATCCGCTCCTCGCGTACCTCTGTGACCGGTCGGCGGGGACTGCGGGCGAGGCGGTCGCGTCGGTGACCGTCGAGACGGTCGAAACCGACGTCACGGAAGGCGGAGAGACCCGGGTCCGAGAGCTCGGGACGCGGGCGTGTCGGTCGGGGTGAGGTCCGGAACGAGGGGTCGCGCTCGGGACGGCCCATCGGCGACTGACCACTTATGGCTCCGCGCCTCGAATCGACGGTCGTGACGGACTGCGAGCGAACGCACCCGCCGACGTCGGTGCTCCTCCCGACGGTGCGCTGGACCGAGGCGTGCTCCGAGGTGGCCGCCCAGCTCGACGGGAGAGACGAGCTGCTGGTGATCTGTGACACCGACGACGACCCGGTGGCCGAGCGGCGGGGCGGCGAGGACGGCTCCGAGAGGGACGACGATGGCGGCACCGAGGGAGAGCGCGAGGAACTCCCTGACGGCGTCCGCGTCGTCCTCGCGGGGGAGCCGGAGGGCTGTTCCGGGAAGGCGAACGCGATCGCGGTCGGCATGGAGGCGGCCGAACGCGACCGGATCGTCTGGACCGACGACGACTTCAGACACCCGCCCGGGTGGCTCGCGGAACTCAACGCCGACTACGACCGACGGGGGCCGACCACGGAGGTCCCCGTGTTCGTCGGGGCCGACCCGCTCGGCCGGTTCTTCGAGCCGGCGTACGTTATCGGCGGGACGCTACCGGTCTCCCGCGGCGAGATCGCGTGGGGCGGCGCGGTCGTCTTCGAGCGCGACGACCTCGGTGACGGGGAGGCGGCGTTCCTCCGGGACCTCCGCCGGACCGTCAGCGACGACGGGACGCTCGCCGAACACCTCGACGTGAGTGCCGCCGACCGGACCCGGACCGTCGCCGCGGGCGGGTCGCCGCGGAAGTCGCTGGAGCGGTTCGTCCGCTTCTTCCAGATCACGCGACGCCACGCGCCGCTGGTGACCGCGGTCAACGTCTGCCTCTCGGTCGGGCTCGCGTCGCTGTGTCTGCTCGCGCCGGTCGCGGGCGTGGCGCTCGTCACGGCACTCGCGGGGGCGGCGTACGCGCGGTTCGGGGTCAGGCGGGCGACGTTCCTGCTCGCCGGGCCGTCGGTGATCGTCTCGCCGGGATTCCTCGCGTACGCGCTCGCGCGCCGGACGTTCGTCTGGGGCGGCCGGCGGTACCGGTGGCGCTCGATGTTCGACGTGGACGTGGAGTCGAACTGAGTCCGAAAACCGGCAAAGCCTGCGAGCGCGCCGCTCCCGCCGAAAACGGCAGGCACTTTAATGGGCCACAAGAATCCAGGGACGTTCATGAGCTACGACAAGGTCGACGTCCCCGACGACGGCGAGGCGATCACGCTCGCCGACGAGGAGACCGGCGAGCTGAACGTCCCGTCGAATCCCGTCATCCCGATCATCCACGGCGACGGGATCGGCACCGACGTCGGACCGGCGGCACAGCAGGTCCTCGACGCGGCCGCCGAGGCGACGGGTCGCTCCATCGCGTGGATGCGCGTCTACGCGGGCGCCAGCGCCCGCGAGATGTACGGGGAGAACCTCCCCGACGACACCGTCTCGGCCATCCGCGATCACCGCGTCGCGATCAAGGGCCCGCTCACCACCCCCGTCGGCGCCGGCTTCCGCTCGCTGAACGTCGCGCTCCGGAAGACGCTCGACCTGTTCGCGAACGTCCGCCCCACCTACTACATCGACGGCGTCCCCTCGCCAGTCAAGAACCCGGCGGAGATGGACATGGTCACGTTCCGGGAGAACACCGAGGACGTCTACGCCGGCATCGAGTGGGAGGCCGGCACCGACGAGGTCGAGGAAGTCCGCGACTTCCTCGAAGACGACATGGACGTGGCCGACGTCATCCACGACGGCCCCGTCGGCATCGGCGTCAAACCCATCTCCGAGTTCGGCTCGAAGCGCCTCGTCCGCGAGGCGATCGACTACGCGCTCGCGAACGACCGCGACTCGGTCACGCTCGTTCACAAGGGTAACATTATGAAGTTCACCGAGGGCGCCTTCCGCGACTGGGGCTACGAGGTCGCCGAGGAGGAGTACGGCGACGACGTCATCACCGAGGACCAGCTCTGGGAGGACCACGACGGCGAGCGCCCTGAGGGCACCCTCGTCGTTAAGGACCGCATCGCGGACAACATGCTCCAGCAGCTGCTGACCCGCACCGACGAGTACTCCGTCATCGCGACGATGAACCTCAACGGCGACTACATGTCCGACGCCGCCGGCGCGCAGATCGGCGGCCTCGGCATCGCGCCGGGAATTAACCGCGGCCACGGCCGCTGTCTCGCCGAGCCCGTCCACGGCTCCGCGCCCAAGTACGCCGGCGAGGACAAGGTGAACCCCACCGCGATGATCCTCTCCGGACGCGAGATGCTCGACTACCTCGGCTGGTCCGACGCCGCCGACCTCGTGCGCGAGGCCGTCGAGGAGACCATCTCGTCCGGGAAGGTCACCTACGACCTCCACCGCCAGATCGAGGGCGGCGAGAAGCTCGCGACCAGCGAGTTCGCCGACGCCGTCGTCGAGAACATCGAAAAGCTCGCCTAGACGAGCTTTTCGAGCGCCCGGAAATCGGGGATTTCCGGGAACATTCACGGACTCGCGTAAACGCCGCTCTCCGTCTCGCTTCGGTTTTATTCCGTCCTGCTCCGACACCGAGCGACAGCGCCGGAAGAGTAGCGCCGAGAGATCACCGGCCGGACTCGTAGAACTCCTCGCGGTAGACGCGCCCGAAGGCGTTCCGGCGGAGGGTGCTGGCGGCCGCGTCGGGCTCGTCTTGGAACGTCGCCGCGATCACGGTGTCGGCGAAGGGGATCGGGTGCCAGACGAGGTTGTCGACGTTGTCGGAGCCGATCCGGACGACGTCCTCGTCGTCGAACTCGCTGTCCGCGAGCCACGCGTCGAACTCGGCCTCGTCGCCGACGTGGACCGCGAGCAGCTCGGCGAAGGTGGCGTCGCGGGCGGTCCGGACCACTTCCGGGGTGACGCGCTCGTCGTACTCGTCGGCGCCGAACTCCATCGCCTTCGTCGCCTCGCGGACGACGACCTGCGCGACCGGCCCGACCTCCTCGTAGCGTTCGAGCGCGTCGGCGCGGGTCTCCGGAGCGAACGTCCCTCTGGTGTGCATACCCCGCGTTCGTCGCCGACCGGAAAGGGCGTTCCGTTACGCGGACGGGTCGGCGTCGGTGGCGTCGTCGGCGGCGTTGCCGGCGGCGCCTTCCGCGTCGTCGGTATCGTCGCCCTCGCCGTCCTCCTCGAACATCTCCCGCGTCAGCTCGCGTGCCTCGCGCAGCGCGGCCTCGGTCTCCGGGTCGGTCGCGCCCGACTGGTCGACGCCGCCGGCCGCGCCGTGGGCTTCGGGAGCGCCGTGCCCGGCCCCGTGACCGTGTCCCGCGTGGTCGTGGTCCCCGAGGTCGACGTCGGGGCGCCCGCGGTCGACGGTGTCCTCGAACACTTCGTGGTACTCGGCGTCGTCGGCGTGGGGCGTCACCTCGGCCGCGAGTCCGTCGGGGTCGCGGTCGCCCCAGTCGGGGACGCGCTCGTCGAGCCACGCCTCGTGGTCGCCGCCGTGGAGCATCGCCGTGAACGCGAGGTGATGCGCGAGGTGTTCGCCGTCGCGCTGGGGGGTCTCGCAGACGGGGCACGCGTATCCCATGTATGTGTCCGGGTTCGCTCGTGAGCCGTAAATCGGCGTCGGACGAGGTCGAGTACGTGAGTGACTCCAGACCGACGTGAACACCTCCAAAGCCCCAGCCGCGAGGACTCGCGCGACTCGCTGCGCTCCTCACTCAGTCGCTCACGCTCCCTCGTTGCGGTGCTTGCGTCGTCGAGCGTCGTCCTCGCGGCTGCCCCTTTGAGTCCCGCCCCACACCGCAACCGCACCTCATGCCTCCCCAGCCTCGCGGCTCCCTCCGGTCGCCGCGTCCCTCGCACGTGCTCCTTCGCGGCCGCCGGTGGCGGCCGCTCGGAGGCGCGCGCCACCGCCCCGAGTTATGCATTTATGAGAATTTTCACCAGATACGATCGTCTATTTAAATACTATTTTGTCGCTATTCGCGGTCGGTCGTCCGCCGTCGTCGACGCCGCGGGCGCCGCTATAACAGCAACTTTATCACTCGCACGGGGCGAATTTCCGGTAAGACTACTCCGTTAGGAGGTCCAACAGTGACTGAAGCCAACACACAACCGGAGGTGAACATCGGTCTCGTCGGTCACGTCGACCACGGGAAGACGACGCTCGTGCAGGCGTTGTCCGGCTCGTGGACCGACCAGCACAGCGAGGAAATGAAACGCGGAATCTCGATCCGGCTGGGGTACGCGGACGCGACGTTCCGGCGCTGTCCCGGCGTCGACGCGCCCGAGTGTTACACCGTCGACGAGGAGTGCGCGGACGGCTCGGAGAGCGAGCCGATCCGGACGGTCTCGTTCGTCGACGCGCCCGGCCACGAGACGCTGATGGCGACGATGCTCTCGGGCGCCTCGATCATGGACGGCGCCGTGCTCGTCGTGAGCGCGACCGAGGACGTCCCGCAGGCGCAGACGGAGGAGCACCTGATGGCGCTCGACCTCATCGGGATCGAGAACATCGTCATCGCCCAGAACAAGGTCGACCTCGTGAGCCGCGACCGCGCCGTCAACAACTACGAGCAGATCCGGGAGTTCGTCGAGGGCACCGTCGCCGAGGACGCGCCGATCGTCCCCGTCTCGGCCCAGCAGGAGGTCAACATGGACCTGCTCATCGACGCCATCGAGACCGAGATCCCGACGCCGGACCGCGACCCCGGCGAGAGCGCTCGCATGTACGCGGCGCGCTCGTTCGACATCAACCGTCCCGGAGCGACCGCGGCGGACCTCAAGGGCGGCGTCGTCGGCGGCTCGCTCGTCAGCGGCGAGCTGTCGGTCGGCGACGGCCTGGAGATCCGCCCCGGCCGCGAGGTCGACGAGGGGGGTCAGACGGAGTGGCGGCCGCTCGAAACGTCGGTCCGGTCGCTGCAGGCCGGCAGCAACGACGTCGAGTCCGCCCGCCCCGGCGGCCTGCTCGGCGTCGGCACCGGGCTCGACCCGAGCCTGACGAAGGGCGACGCGCTCGCCGGGCAGGTCGCCGGCGAGCCCGGCACGCTCCCGCCGACCCGCAACGAGTTCGAGATGCAGGTCGACCTCCTCGACCGCGTCGTCGGGGAAGAGGACGACGAGAGCGGCGAGAGCGACATCGAGGAGATCAGCACCGGCGAGCCGCTGATGCTCACGGTCGGCACCGCGACGACGGTCGGCGCGGTGACGAGCGCGCGCGACGGCGAGTGCGAGGTGAGCCTCAAGCGGCCGGTCTGTGCCGAGGCGGGCGCGCAGATCGCGATCAACCGGCGCGTCGGCGCGCGCTGGCGGCTCATCGGCGTCGGGACGCTCTCGTAGCGTGACCGACGCTGCCCGCGCGGACGGCCCGGACGCCGACGCCGGCGGCGGTGACGCCGGGAACGCCCGAACCGAGGCCCTCGCGGGCGACGGTCTCGACGGCGCCCCGGTCGTCGCGCTCGACGCGAGCGCGCTGATGGCGCCGGTCGAAGCGAACCTGCGGCTGTTCGAGGAGCTCGACCGGCTCCTCGGCGCCTACGAGGCGGTCGTCCCGACGGCGGTCGTCTCGGAGTTAGACCGGCTGCAGGGCGGGAACGGCGAGGAAGCGACCGCGGCGAGCGTGGGCGCGGACCTCGCGGCGCGGGCGGAGGCGGTGGCGACGGAGGAATCGTACGCCGACGACGCGCTGGTCGAACTGGTCGCGGAGGGCCGGGTCGACGGCGTCGTCACCAACGATCGACCGCTGGCGAACCGGGTGCTGGAGGCGGGCGCACCAGTAATCGGTTTAAGCGGTCGGAACGCACTGGCGATAACGGAACCCTAGCGGACGCGGACAACCAATCATGTACAAACGAGTTCGACTCAAGGATACGGTCGAGGTGCCGCCGAAACACCTGGCGGACGTCACCGACGAGCGGGTGAAAGCCCTGCTCCAGGACAAACTGGAAGGACGAATGGACGAGGATGTCGGCAGCGTCGTGAGCGTCATCGAGGTCCACGACATCGGCGACGGCGCGGTGTTACACAACCGCCCCGGCGTCTACTACGAGGCCGAGTTCGACGCGCTCACCTACGACCCCGACATGCAGGAGGTCGCCGACGGCACCGTCGTCGAGACGGTCGAGTTCGGCGCCTTCGTCGGGATCGGCCCCGTGGACGGGCTCCTCCACGTCTCCCAGATCACCGACGAGTACCTCACGTTCGACGGGGCGAACCAGCAGCTCGCCTCCTCGGACTCCGACAAGACCCTCGGCGTCGACGACGCCGTCCGGGTCCGCGTCGTGACGAAGAGCATCGACGAGCGCAACCCCCGCGACTCGAAGATCGGGCTCACGGCGAAGCAGCCGGGGCTCGGGAAACACGAGTGGCTGGAGGGGAAGCGGCTCCACCGCGAGCAGACCGGTGAGGAGGCCGACTGATGGCCGAGGACCGCCTCGCCTGCCGTGAGTGTCACCACGTCAACGACCCCGACTCGCAGACCTGCGAGCACTGCGGGTCGTCGTCGCTGACGGAGGACTGGGCGGGCTACGTCATCATCACGAAGCCCGAGGAGAGCCAGATCGCCGAGGAGATGAACGTCACGAAGGCCGGGTCGTACGCGCTGAAGGTCCGGTAACGACGTCGAGGCGGCAGCGGTCGGGATTTCACGTCACCCCTAACCCATGCTTACCCTTCCGGACGCCATGCGCGACGCGTTCAAGGAGCCGCTCGGCCCGGTGACGACGGACGCCGACGAGCTGCTCGCGGCCGCGGCCGAGACCCGCGACGAGCGGGGCGCGCCCGAGGCCCCCCTCGTCGCGGTGGGGGACGTGGTGACGTACCACCTGCGGGAGGCGGGCCGCGTTCCCGACGTCGCGCTGGTCGACGGGAAGACCGAGCGCGAGGCGGTCGACGCGGCGATCGAGTCCGCGCTCGCGGCCGCGGACGGCCGCCGCGTGCGCGTCGAGAACCCCGCCGCGTCGCTGTCTGCCGAACTCCTCGCGGCGCTCGGCGAGGCGCTCTCCGCCGCCGACCCCGTCATCGTCGAGGTGACCGGCGAGGAGGACCTGGCCGCCCTGCCGGCGATCCTCGCGGCGCCGGACGGCGCGAGCGTCGTCTACGGCCAGCCCGGCGAGGGGATGGTCCGCGTCGCGGTCACGCCGGCGTCGCGCGCGGAGGCCCGAGAGCTGTTCGAGGCGCTCAACGGCGACGTCGCGGCGGCCTACGAGGCGCTCGGGATGGCGTCCGATGGTCTCAACTGATCGGTCGGCGACGGGTTCCGAGACGGTCCGCTCACGGCGAGTCGACGTACGCGCTCGACGCCAGCGCGCCGAGACCGACGACGAGTCCGGCGACCGCGGCGAGGCGCGGCGTGACCGGGACCGGCTCGTAGACGAGGTACGGCTCGATCCCCCACCCGATCAGCCGCCGGACCGCGGCGGTCCCCCAGTGGCCGCTCGCGATGAGCGCGCCGCCGGAGACGACGCCGAGGGTTCCGGTGACGAAGCCGAGGCCCGAGGCGGCGTCCTCGGCGGCGATGAGGTTCCACGCCCGCTCCTCGGGCGGGTCCGGGTGTCGGTCGAGATACAGCGCGACGGCGGTGAGTCCGACGGTCGCGGCCGTCAGACCGGCGACGCCGACGAGCACGGCCACCGCGGCTCCCAGGCGGGTCGTCGCCGGGTTTCCCGCGAAGTACGCCTCACGGACTGGCGTCGGGAGGGTCGCCGCGATCGGACCGACGAGCGCAGCCAGCAGCGCGAGGAGACCGCACGCCCGGAGCTTTGTCCGGACGGACAGCGGCACGATCACGTGTTTCGACCGCAGGAGGTCGTATCGAGTTCGCTCCCCGGGCTCGACGAACGGGTCCGTATCGCCGGACATCCGGTCGATCGTTCGTGCCGGGCGGACTAAACCGTGTCTCCGGTGAGCGACTGTGAGAGGGAGGTATTCGCGGATCACAGCCGTGAGCGGTGCGATTCCGGCGCCACCCCCGCTTCGAAATCCTTTTACAGCTTTCGAGGGGATATACGCCTAACTGAACCATGGACGTCGATATCATCTCCGAGGAGGAGAACCCGATGCTGCACCGCACGGACATCCGATTCGAGACGACCCACGAGGAGGCGACGCCCTCCCGTCTCTCGGTCCGCGACTCGCTCGCGGCCAAGCTGGACAAGGCCTCCGAGGAGGTCGTCGTCCACGAGCTGAACACGAAGTTCGGCATGCGCAAGACGGTCGGCTACGCGAAGGCGTACGACACCGCCGAGGACGCGCTCGACGTCGAACAGGACCACATGCTCGACCGCAACAAGATCGGCGACGAGGCCGACGCGGACGCCGAAGAGGCCTGACGCCGCGCCGGATGCGCGTTCTCGGCATCGAGGGGACCGCGTGGTGCGCCAGCGCCGCGCTGTACGACGCCGAGACCGACGCCGTTCTCATCGAATCCGACCCGTACGAGCCCGATAGCGGCGGTATTCACCCGCGTGAGGCCGCCGAGCACATGTCCGAGGCGATCCCCGAGGTCGTCGACGCGGTCCTGACCGCCGCCGAGGCCGAACACGGCCCGGACGCGATCGACGCGGTCGCCTTCTCGAAGGGGCCGGGGCTCGGCCCCTGTCTCCGGACCGTCGGCACGGCGGCGCGGGCGCTCGCGGGGACGCTCGACGTCCCCCTCGTCGGCGTCAACCACATGGTGGCGCACCTGGAGATCGGTCGCCACCGGTCGGGCTTCGAGAACCCGGTGTGCCTGAACGCCTCCGGGGCGAACGCGCACCTGCTCGGCTACCACGACCGGCGGTACCGGGTGCTCGGCGAGACGATGGACGCCGGCGTCGGCAACGCCATCGACAAGTTCACCCGCCACGTCGGCTGGGACCACCCCGGCGGCCCGAAGGTGGAGGCCGCGGCCGCGGAGGCGGCCGCCGAGCGCGACCCCGACGCCGAACTCGTGGACCTCCCGTACGTGGTCAAGGGGATGGACTTCTCCTTCTCCGGGATCAGCTCCGCGGCCAACGACGCGTACGACGACGGGGTGCCCGTCGGGGAGATCTGTTTTTCGCTGCAGGAACACGTCTTCGCGATGCTCACGGAGGTCTCGGAGCGGGCGCTCTCGCTGACCGGCGCGGACGAGCTCGTCCTCGGCGGGGGCGTCGCGCAGAACGACCGGCTCCGCGAGATGCTGACGACGATGTGTGCGGCCCGCGGCGCCGATTTCCACGCGCCCGAGCCGCGGTTCCTCCGCGACAACGCGGGGATGATCGCCGTGTTAGGCGCGAAGATGGCGGCGGCGGGCGACACGCTCGCGATCGCTGACTCCGCGATCGACCCGGACTTCCGGCCGGATCAGGTCCCCGTGACCTGGCGCGAGGGCGACGCGTCGGTCGCCCGCGGGCGGGGAGGCGAAGAGCCCGAGGGCGAAGGGTGGGAGGCCGATCGGCGGGGCGGCGACGGCGACGCGGATCGGCGGGGCGCGGAGGCGACCGTGGAGATCGCGGCGGCCGACGACGAGAGCGCCGCGGGGAACGAAGGGCGTCGCGTCGTCAAGCGCCGGATCCCCAAGCGGTATCGCCACGCCGAACTGGACCGCGCGCTCAGGCGGGACCGGACCGTCGCCGAGGCGCGCCTGACGAGCGAGGCGCGGCGGGTCGGCGTGCCGACGCCGCTGGTGTACGACGTCGACGTGCCGGCGGCGACGCTGACGCTCGGGTACGTCGGCGACCGCGACCTCGCCGCCGACCTCGACGAGCGGTGGACGGCGGCGGTCGGTCGCCACCTCGCGCGGCTCCACGGGGCGGGGATCGTCCACGGCGATCCGACGACGCGAAACGTCAGGATCGAGGGCCGTGAAGGGGGCGACGGGCGGGCGACGCTCATCGATTTCGGGCTCGCCTACCACACCGGGCACGTCGAGGACCACGCGATGGACCTCCACGTCTTCGAAGGGTCCGTCCGCGCGACGGCGACCGACCCCGAGCCGCTGATCGAGGCGTTCGAGGCCGGTTACGCCGAGGCGGGCGACGGCGACGTCCTCGACCGTCTGCGCGACGTCGAGGGACGCGGACGGTACCGGTAGCCGACGACGCGAGGCGACTGCCGAGACCTCGAGGCCGAGCTCGCGGTCCCGCCACGATTTATATCCCCGGCGGGCGATGTGCCGGTATGGCAGACAAACCGTCCTCGGGAGAGATACTCGGGATCCCGTACAACTTCGAGCGGCCGAGCCTCGGCCGGCTGCTCTCCTCGTACTGGCAGCCCGGCAAGGGGATGTTGGTCGAGAAGCCGTTCGGCATCGGCTACACGCTGAACCTCGCCAACTGGCGGTCGTGGGTCGTCCTCGCGGTCGCCGGGGGGCTCTACTACCAGCAGAGCCAGTCCGTCGGTGGCGGCGACGCCGGCGAGGCCGAGGCCGACGCGGACGGGGACGGCCCCGTCGAAGTGATCGTCGAGGACGACTGAGCGCGCCGGTACCGCGGCCGGCACGGTCGGCGTGACCGGCGCGATAGCTGCGGTCGCTGCAGGGGACGCCTGGCGCGGCTCACACCGCAGTTCTCGCGATCGATTCCGGGACGCCGTATTTTAAATACCGGAACGCCGTATCCGGAACAATGAGAGTTCAGTTCGAATGCTCGTGCTCGGAGGAGATATCCGAGTTCACGCGCGGGGAAGCGAGCCGCGGCGTTCACGTCGAGTGCGGCAACTGCGGGGCGGTGTACGCCGTGACGATCACCGAGCTCGACTGACCGGAGCGCCCTCGCGCTCTTGGTCCCCATCTGCGTCGGTCTACCGGTTCTCGACACGCTCCGAATCCGCCGCCGACCCGGCTCCCGCCCGATCCGGCGCCGGCCGGTCCGCGACGGTCACGGACTCGAAACGGAGCCGGACCGTGGTCCCGTCGTCGGTCGCCTCGAACCCGACGGTTCCTCCTTGCGTCTCGCACATCCACTTGACGAGCCAGAGCCCGATGCTGCTCGCGTGCGAGAGCGGCGTCTCCCGCTCCGCGCGCAGCACCGCGCGCTCGTCCTCGGGGATCCCCGGACCGTTGTCGCTGACCTCCAGACAGGTGCTCGTCCCGTTCTCCTCGACCCGCGCCTCGACCCGTCGCGTCGACGCGTCGTTGTGCGTGACCGCGTTCTCGAACACCTCGCGGATCGGGTACTCCACGGACCGATCGGCGCAGATCCACGCCTCCTCGGGCGTCTCCATCCGCACCGTCACGTCCGAGTCGTCCACGTCCGCGGCCGCCTCGCGGACCGCCTCGACGAGGTCGATCCGCTCCGCGGGCGCGTCGGGCGAAGACTCCTCGATGACGCGCAGCTTCTCGCTTATCTCGACCACGTCGTCGGTCGTCTCCCGGATCGTCTCTAAGAGCGCCCGGCTCCGGTCGTCGTCGACGCGCTCGCCGAGCAGGTCCGCGTACCCCCGGATGACGTTGAGGTCGTTGCGGACGTTGTGTCGGAACACCCGACTCAACACCTGGAGCTGCTGATTCGAGGTCTCCAGCTCTCGGCGGGCCGCCTCGGCGCGGCGGCGGTGATAGGTCAACGCGCCGTAGAGGAACAGCGAGGAGACGCCGACGACCGTCCAGCCGCCCGCGAGGCGGACCGGCGTCCACGCGACGGCGTCGCCGCCGACGGCGGCGACCGCCGCGTCGACCGCGAGGACGAGCGCCGTCCCCGCACAGAGGAAGCCGACCGTCAGGGACCGCGGCGAGCGGCCGTAGATCCGGTCCAAAGAAAATTCCATAATGGTGTCTATAAACCTCAGTCTATCTCAGTCGTAAGTAACCATATCGCGGGCCGTCTTAAATCTGATCGCGTCACCACTCCTTGCAGGCGGAACAGACGAGGGCGCCGTCGTCGAACCAGCGCCGCGGGACCGACTCGCCGCACCGGTCGCAGGCGGCCCCGTCGGTCGTCCAGGCCGCGGTCGAGGTCGCCGGGGCGGCGTCGACCGGGTCGGCCGCGTCAGTCGGGTCCTCTCCGTCGGCGGTGACCGCCTCGACGGCGTCGGTCGTCGCCTTCCCGTCCGCGTCGCCGCCGTCTGCCTCGTCGCCGCCCGTTTCGCGTTCGTCATCGCCGTCGTCAGGCGACTCCTTCTCTCCGTTCCCGTCGCCGCCGGCGAACTCGTCGAGCGAGTAGTCCTCGGCCATCTACGCCTCGCGACGGAGCCGCGCCACGACGTAGTCGCGCTCCAGTTCGCCGAGGAACTCGCCGAGCCGCGGTCCCTGCGTGTCGTCGAAGAAGAGCCGGTAGCCGGCCGCGAAGAAGTCGCCGACGTCGACGTCGTGGGCGCGGGCCGTCTCGTACATCTCCGCCTGGATCGCGTCGCCGTCGTGGCCCGCGGCGACGAAGTCGGCGAGGTCGTCGAGCGCCGCGGCCACGTCGTCGTCGAACGCGGCGTCCGGCAGGTCGGTCTGGAGCCGGTAGTCGTACTCGTTCCCGGTGCGCTCGGCCCAGTTCCGCGCCTTCTCGACCCGGGCGAGCGCGGCCGCGACGACCTCCTCGGGGGCGTCCGCCGGGATGTGCCCCTCGTCGCGGGCGAGCCGCTCGCGGAAGTCGGGGTCGTCGACCATCCCGAGCACGGCCGCGAACGTGTACGGGAGCCGGACGGGCTTCGCTTCGGGCGGGTCGTCGGCACGCCCGACGACGAACGGGTACGCGCGCTCGGCGAAGGCGCTCAGGTCCTCGTCGTCGACCTCGCCGAAGTAGGCGCGCTCGAAGCGGTCGAACCGGTCGACGAGCTGGTCGAGCCGCTCGATATCGAGGTCGCGGGCCTTCTTCGGGTAGAGCGCGAAGAAGTAGCGGAGCACCTCGGGTTCGAGCAGGTTGAGCAGCTCCGGGACGGTGACGAGGTTCCCGGCCGACGATGAGAGCGGCTCCCCGTTGAGCGTGAACCACTCGTACACCATCGGGACGGGCGGCTCGACGCCGAGTACGTTCCGTGCGACGTCGACGCCGGATGGCCACGATCCCTCCGCGTGGTCCTTGCCGAACGGCTCGAAGTCGACGCCGAGCACGTCCCACTGGCCCGGCCACTCCAGGCGCCACGGGAGCTTCCCCTCGCGGAACGTCGCGGTCCCCTCGTGGCCGCAGCCCTCGATCGTCTCGTCGCCGACCTCCATGTCCGTACAGACGTAGTCGACGGTCTCCGCGTCGAGGTCGACGGCCGTCACCGTCTCCGTGATCTTGCCGCATTCGGAACACACCGGATTGAACGGGACGTACTCGTCGTCGACCTTGTCCTGATACTCCGAGAGCACCTCGCGGACGCCGTCCAGGTCGGAGAGGACCGTCCGAATCACTTCGTCGAAGTCGCCGTCGGCGTACAGCTCGGTGTTCGAGACCATCTCGACCGGGACGCCCAGCCTGTCGGCGTCGGCCTTCAGGAGGGCGGCGAAGTGGGCCGCGTACGACTCGCGCTCGCCGAACGGGTCCGGGATCGCGGTGTACGGCACCCCGAGGTTGCGGCCCAGCGCGCCCGCGTCCACCTCGCCAAGGCCGACGATCTCGCCCTCGGCGTTCGCCAGCTTCCGCGGGAGCTTGCGGAGGGGGTCCTTGTCGTCAGAAGTGAACACCTGCCGGACCTCGTGACCGCGCTCGCGGAGCACCGCGGCGACGAAGTAGCCGCGCATGATCTCGTTGAAGTTGCCGAGGTGCGCGACGCCGGAGGGGGAGACCCCGCCCTTGATCACGATCGGCTCGTCCGGGTCGCGGGCCTCGACCTCGTCGGCGACGACGTCTGCCCAGAAGGCGCGGTACTCGCCGGCGGGGGCCTCGCGGTCGTCTCCGTCGGTCGCGTCCCGCGCCCCCTCGGAGAGGATGTGCGGGGAGTCGTCGGCGGCCTCGCCGCTCGCGTCCGCCTCGTTACCGTCCGCGTCGCCATCGCGGCTCACGCGTCGGTCCCTCCGGTCCAGTACGTCGGCTCGTCGCTGCCGATCGGGATCACGTCGGTCCCGGTGTGGTCGCCGCGGAGCACGGCGTCGACGACGGCCTCCGGGTCCGTGCCGTCGAGGACGACGGAGCGGATCCCCGCCCGGTCGATCAGCTTGGCCGCGAGCAGATCCACGGGGGCCGAGGCGCCGGCGTCGCGGCTCATCGGGAGGACGACGTCGACGAGCTCCGCCGGCGACATCGACCCGAACTGGGTCGCGTCCGGGTCGACGTCGGGGTCGGCGTCGTACACGCCGTTCGCGCTCGTGGCGTACACGAGCAGGTCGGCGTCGACGGACTCGGCGAACGCGGCGGCGACGGCGTCGGTCGTCTGGCCGGGGGTGACGCCGCCCATCACCGACACCTCGCCGCGCCGGAGGGCCGCGGCCGCCTCGTCGTATCCCGTCGCCGGCGAGAGGTTCGCGCGGCCGTCGAGCGCGGCGATCAGGAGGCGGGCGTTGAGGCGGGTGGTGCCGATGCCGAGCTGGTCGAGCTCGACCTCGTTAGCGCCGAGGTCGCGCGCCGTCCCGATGTAGTCGCGCGCGACGCCGCCGCCGCCGACGACGACGCCGACCTCGCAGCCGTCGGCGGCGATCCGCTCGACCGCCTCGGCGTACGCGGCCACCCGGTCGGGGTCGAGATCGGGCGCGAGCACGCTCCCGCCGATAGAAACGACGACTCTCATTACCGTCGCATACCCCTGTCTCGCTCTTAAGCATTATCAAGCCCGGACGCGCCGGCGAGCCCGAGGCGTCGGCCTCGCGGGCGAACCGGGAGATCCCTGCGGCCGCCGCGATCGCCGACCGGCGCCGGGAAACGCCTAAGCCGCTCGCACCCCGCCCTCGGGTATGCAACCGATAGCGATCGCGGGCCCCGGCGCGGCGGACCTAGCCGCGGCGCTCACCGACCGACTCGACGGCCGGACCGCCGTCGTGAACCGCGCCGACGGGGAGCGCAGCCCCCTCGGCGGGGCCGACGCGAGCGACGAGACCACCGACGGCGGCGTCGCGGTCGAGTCTCCGACGGGCCGGACCGACGCCGACACCGAGGTGGCGCTCGCGGCGGACGGCGAGTGGACCGGGCGCGGGCGCGTCGGCGGCCTCGACGACCTCCTGGACGGGTTCGCCCCCGATCACGACTACCTCGTCGCCGTCGGGGACTCCCGACTGCGGGTCCCGACGGTCCTGATCGGAGGGAACGCGGACCCGGAGGACGTGCCCGGGACGGTGATCGCCACGGTGGACGCGCCCGAGGGAGTCGATCTCGATCGCCTCGTCGCCGACCTCGACGCCGCGGAGCCGTGGATCACGCGCGAGACGCTCGTGCGGCGGGTCGAGGGGTCCGCGGACGCGGACCGCGCGGGCGCGGTGGCGACGTTCACCGGTCGAGTGCGAACCCGGGACGCGCCGGATGACGACCGCACCACCCACCTCGCCTTCGAGAAGTACGAGGGCGTCGCCGCGGAGCGCATGGACGCGATCGCGGCGGAGCTGACCGAGCGTGAGGGCGTCTTCGACGTCCGGATGCACCACCGGACGGGCGTGATCGAGGCGGGCGAGGACATCGTCTTCGTCGTCGTCCTGGCGGGTCACCGACGGGAGGCGTTCCGGGCCGTCGAGGACGGGATCGACCGGCTGAAAGACGAGGTACCGATCTTCAAGAAGGAGACCACGGAGGCCGAGGAGTTCTGGGTCCACCGGCGCGACTGACCGTCGGTCGAGCGTACGACGGCCGGCGCTCGGCCGGTGCGACCGACCGGCGCTCGGCCGCGCGGCCGACGAGATCGAAGCCTCGGTTCGTATTATACCAGCAATTTTTGCTTGTATATTCGTTTCCTACCGATCTACCGGAGCGCGAAAAGCGTCGCAGAGCAAATCGGGTGTTAGATTTCCAAAACGTATTATAAAATGTCTAAGCCGTTCTGAAACGGTTATAAACGGTCCGTCAGACACGTTTTAGCCGCCGCGGTCGGCCTGAAACGCCGTGAAAGTCGCTGAACACCGTCCAACGGTCTCACCTTTATAACACCCTCCGGGGACAAGTGGGGAGTGTACCATGAGCGCGACTGCGAACCCCTCCGCGAACGCGGACTCCACCGACGACCTCAGCAAGGAAGAGCGGCTGAAGCGGTACCTGCTCGACCGCGCCGAGGACGGCGAGATGTACTTCAAGGGGAAGTTCATCGCCGACGACGTCGACCTCTCGCCGAAGGAGATCGGCGCCCTGATGGTGAAGCTCCGCGACTCCGCCACGGAACTCACCGTCGAGAAGTGGTCGTACACCGGCGCGACGACCTGGCGCATCGAGCCCGCCTGAGGAGCGCCGTCGAGCCCGCCCGATCCCGAAATCACGCGCTCCCGCGCGTCCCCGCTTTCTCCCCGCTTTCTCCCTACTGACGAGTCCAGCCCCCGTCCTCCGGGGCCGACCGTTCCTCGAAGCGCGCTATCGACGCTCGGGGAGCGCCGCGGCGCCCGCACCCCGCGCGCGGCGGGCGACGCGGGGTTTATACTCGCCGACCAGTTACGACCGACGATGCCAGAACACGAGGACGGGGAGCCGTCGGGGGCGTCCGACGTTCCGCGTCCGGAGCCGCTCCGGACGTTCTTCCGGATCGACGAGGTCCGCCGGGAGGACGGCCGCGTCCGGTACGTCGGGGAGTCGTACATCCCGGAGCGCACGCTGCTGCGGAAGCTGGTCCCGCGGTTCCGCGACGCCGGGTACGACGTCGACGTGGAGACGGTCGAGAGCGGCCACGTCGTCGTCGCGACGCCCTTCGACCGCGGTCGGGACGGGATCCCGTGGCTCAACGTCGCCATGTTCGCGGCGACGGTCCTGTCCACGCTGTTCGTCGGCGCGGTCGGCTGGTTCTACGTCCCGATCGCGGATATCACCGCGAACCCGCTGACCGCGCTGCGGGCGTGGCCGTTCACCGCCGCGGTGCTCGGCGTCCTGATGACCCACGAGCTCGGCCACTACGCCGCCGGCCGGTACCACGGCGTCGACGTGTCGCTCCCGTACGTCATCCCGTTCCTGCCACCGCTCGGCACGCTCGGGGCGGTGATCCGGATGCGCGGGCGGATGCCCTCCCGGAAGGTGCTGTTCGACATCGGCGCGGCCGGACCGATCGCGGGGCTCGTCGCCACCGTCGTCGTCACCGCGATCGGCCTCTCGCTCGACCCGATCCGCGTCCCCGCGGAGCTCGCGAACGCTTCCGGGACCGTGATCCGGTTCAACAACCCGCCGCTGCTGGACATCATCGCCGCCCTCGTCGGCCAGCCCACGGGGTACGAGGACCCGACGCTCACCGCGCACCCGGTGGTGATCGGCGGCTGGGTCGGGATGTTCTTCACGCTGTTGAACCTCCTGCCCGTCGGCCAGCTCGACGGGGGTCACATCGTCCGCGCGATGGTCGGGCCGCGCCAGGAGACGATCGCGGCGCTCGTGCCCGGCGCGCTCTTCTCCGTCGCCGCGTACCTCTACTTCTGGCGCGGCCTCGGGCTCGACGAGTCGGTCGGGCTGTGGGCGTTCTGGGGGGTGTTCGCACTGGTGATCGCGTTCAACGGGCCGGCGAACCCCGCCGACGAGGAGCGGCTCGGCTGGCCCCGGATCGCCGTCGGACTCGCGACGTTCGGCCTCGGAGCGCTCTGTTTCCTGCTCGTTCCGATCCAGGTCGTCGGAGCCTGATCGGCGGGCGGTCCCCGGTCAGTCCTCTCGGCGCTGTTTCATCCCCTGTCTCGTGAACTGGGGGGTGGCGCGGATGCCGCGCTTCTTCCGGAACGAGCGGTAGAGCGCGACCGCGAGCGGGACCGCGAGGAGGAGGACGACCCCCGCGAGCCGCCAGGCGTCCGCGAACGAGTAGAGGATCGTCGCGGAGAGGACGCCGACCGCGAGCAGCACCGAGTAGGCGATCCGCATCGCGAGCTTGTCGAGGACGTTCGAGTCGTCCTCGATCGTGACGTCGACGTGGAGGTCGCCGCGGTTCGCCCGTTCGAGGAAGTCGTCGGCCTTCGGCGGGACCGTGAACAGCGCCTCGGTCGTGCGCTGGACCTGACGCCCGGCGTCCTCGGCGAGGTCGCGGGCGGTCTGCTCGTAGTACCCCTCCTCCCTGAGGTACTCCGTCGCCGTCGAGATGAAGTCGAACTCGGGGTCGAGGGTGACGCAGACCCCCTCGACGACGGTCGCGACGCGCAACACGAGCGCGAGGTTCGGGGGGAGCCGGAGCGGGAACTCGTAGATCGTCGACTCGACCTGCTCGATGATCTGGTTCACCTGGTACTGCTCGATGTCCTCGCCGCTGGCGTCGGCGATGGCCAGCTCCATCACGTTCCCCATCACCTCGCGGTCGGCCTCGGGCGAGAGGGTCCCCATCGCGATCAGCGTGTCGAGGATGGCGTCGATGTCCTGTCGGGCGACGGCGACGTAGAACTCGACGATCTTCTCCTGGACGAACGGGTCCACGCGCCCCGACATCCCGAAGTCGTAGAAGATCACGGTGCCGTCGTCGTCGACGGCGAGGTTCCCCGGGTGGGGGTCGGCGTGGAACACGCCGTCGTCGATGATCATCTGGAGGTACACCTCCTGGAGCGTCTGGGCGATGGCGTTGCGGTCGAACCCAGCGGCGTCGAGCTCGTCGAGCTGGTTGATCTTCACGCCCGGCACGTACTCCATGGTGAGCACCCGCGGCCCGGAGACCGCCTCGTAGGTGGTGGGGATCCGGATCCGGTCGTTATCTGCGAAGTTCCCCCGGATCTCTTCGAGCATCTCGCGCTCGCGCTCGTAGTCCATCTCCTCGCGGATCGTCTTCGCGAACTCGTCGGCGAGGTTCTCCAGCGAGAACGCCCGGCCGCTGCCGGTGAACCGCTTGACGATCGGGATCGACCAGCGGATCGTCCGGAGGTCGGCCTCGACGAGCGACTCGATCCCCGGCCGTCGGACCTTCACGGCCACGTCGTTCCCCTCGTAGCGGGCGGTGTACACCTGGCCGAGGCTCGCGCCGCTTATCGGGTCGCGGTCGAAGTCGTCGAACGTCTCGTCGACGGGGCCGAACTCGTCTTCGAGGACGACGCGCGACTCCTCCCACGGGGCCGGGGGCACGTCGTCCTGGAGCCCCTCCAGCACCTCGATGTAGGCCGGGGGGAGGATGTCGGGCCGCGTCGAGAGGATCTGGCCGAGCTTGATGAACGTCGGGCCGAGCGTGAGCAGGATGTCGAGGAGGACCGCGGCGCGCTCGCGCTGGGTCTCCGCGTCGACCTCGCGGCTCCCGCCGAACAGGAGGAACCGCTTCCGGTCCCGCCAGTAGGCGACGATCAGCGGCGAGAACTGCCGGAGGACCACGACGAACCGCCAGTAGGCGCGAAGGTTGACCAGCGTGACCACCCGTCAGGCGTCGGCCTCGCCGGCGGGGCCGCCGTCCTCGTCGGCGTCGTCGACCGGGATGGTGCGCGAGACGTCGCCGGTCCGCTTCGGGATCTCGACCTCCAGAACCCCGCGGTCCATCTCGGCGTCCGCGCCGCTCCCGTCGGCGTCGCCCGGGAGCGGGAGCTCCGCGTCGAGGAACAGCGGCCGGTCCTCGCTGACGTAGCGGAACCCCTCGGGGACCCCCTTGTCGCGGCGCCCCTCGATGACGATCCGGCCGTCCTCGGCGAGGACCTCGGTCGTCTCCGCGGTCGCGCCGGGGAGGTCGACGACGAGGACGTACCCGTCGTCTGATTCGAGCAGGTCCGCAAACACCGCGTCCGGGAGGTCCCGGAGCGCGTCGCGTAGCGCTGACATAAACGCGAGTACGGTCGCCGCGGCGAAAAAGGTGTGGAAAGGGGGGACCGCGACGAGCGGCCGAGGCGGGTCAGTCGTTGCGGTCGAAGTCCAGGTCGATGTCGTCGAAGTCGTCGAAGTCGAGGTCGTTGATGTCCTGTCCCTGCGACTCGCCCGGGACGATGTCGCCGAGGCTCGCGCCGAACGCGGCTCCGGCCCAGACGACCGCCACGCGCGAGACCCGTTCGAGCCCGCCGGGACCGCCCTCGTGGAGCCGTCCCCAGAGGGCCATCATGAGCACGGACGTGAACAGCGAGACGAGCAGGATACCGGCGTATCGGCGCGGGATGAGCCCGAAGATCGGGTGCTGAATCTCGATCTGTCGGAAGTCGGCGAAGTAGAGCAGCCCGGCGGTCATGACCAGCACGAACCCGACGTGAGCGAGCAGGAAGACGGGGACGCCGCCCGGCGTCACCGCGGCGAACCACACCGCGATCTCGAAGACGCCGCCCTCGACGAGCAGCGGGAGTGCGAACAGCACCGCGCCGACGAACGCCTCGGCCATGTCCCGGGAGGTGTACTTCGTGATCCGCGTCCTGAACGCCGCGCTCCCGGGCATCTGCTCGACGAGCGAGATCGTCTGGCGGACCTTCTCCCGCTCGTGCCCCTCGTCGACGGTGTCGCTCAGGGCGTCGAGCTTCGCGAGGAGGTCGTTGACGTCGGGGTTCTCGGGCGCGCGCGATTCGGGCGAGTCGTTCGAGACGGCGCGGTCGGCCGGGCCCGCCGACCCGTCCGTGCCGGAAGGCGGGCTCGCCTCGACGGACCCGCGCCTCGAATCGTCGCCACCCATTGCCGATCGGTCCACGCCAACGTCGCAAAAGCGTGTCGGCCGCCGGTTCGTCCGGGAGGACGGCGAACCGTTTATGTATTGTCGGGTGGTAACAAGACCCACAGGTGAGTAGCGACGATATCGAGGACCGAAGCCCACGGCGATCGACCGTCGAGCGGTACCGTGCGACGACGACTGTCCGATCCACCCGTTTCTGAGCGGGGCGTGCCCCTCTCGGCGTACCCCTCGCACCCCGCCGTTCGCGGCTCCGAAGTCGCGATCGACCCCCCTCGGTCGCGGAGAAACCGCTCCGCTCCTATTCGGAATCCCCCGAGCGACGCGCGAGGAAGGACGAGAGCACCGCGTTGAACGCCGCGGGGCGTTCGAGCATCGCGAGGTGCGCGGCGCCCTCGACCGTCGCTCGCTCGCAGTCGCCGATCCGGTCGGCGAGGTAGTCGTGGTACGCCGGGGGCGTGAGGGCGTCGTGCTCGCCGACGACCGCGAGCGACGGCGCCGCGACCTCGTCGAGTCGGTCGCGCACGTCGAACGCGTGGCAGGTGCGGAAGTCGCGCTCGACGACAGCGCGACCGCACTCGCGCAGACCGGCGCGGGAGAGTTCGGTGTACTCCGGGGGGGCGTCGCGGAAGAGGCGGTCGGGCCCGTGGAGGAGGTCGAGCGCGCGGTCGAAGTCGCTCGCGAGCGCGTCCAACAGCGGCTCGGCGACCGAGAGCTTCGCGCCCGTCCCCGCGAGGACGAGCCCGTCGAGCGGGAGGTCGCGCTCTAAGGCGACCCACAGCGCCACGGCGCCGCCGAGGGAGTTCCCGCAGAGGACGGTCGCGTCCGTCGCCGCCGCGACGGCGACGACGTCGTCCGCGTAGGCGTCGAGGGTCTCCGGGCCGGGCGACGCGCCGACGTCGTCGCTGTCGCCGTGCCCGGCGAGGTCGAGCGCGACGGTCGGGAACCGGTCGCTCAGGCGCGCCTGCGCCTTCCAGACGTCTTTGGTCCCGCCGCTCCCGTGAACGAAACAGACCGTCGGCCCGTCACCGCCCCGGTCGGAGGCCCGATACGCGGTGTCGCGGCCGTCGTGGGTGACCCGCTCCATGGTCGCCCTCCCGCGCGGGAGCGTATAAACGTCCGGCGGGCGGCGCCTCCGAGGGGGAGGACACGGCGCGGAGACGAGGGTCGATCCGCTCGAAACGAGCCCGAACCGCAACACTACCGATACGCTCGCCATATCTCACGTCATGCGATTTTTAGCGATGTGTTTATATATCCTCGCGCCTAACTTGTAGTTAGCATGAATCACCAACAGACCCGATCGACCGGCGACGGTCCGCTGCTGCGCCGGTTCGAGTACGAGGACGGGTGGACCGTCGCCGCCGATCTGGGTGCCGACGCCGCGAACGTGAGCGTCGACACGGTCGGCGAGACGGCGATCGTCGTCGTCGAGGGCGACGGCGAGCCGGTCGAGTCGGAGTTCGAACTTCCGGGCCCGGCCGCGTCGAGCGCGGTCGCGAACGGCGTCGTCACGGTGCGGGGCGACGTGACCGAGGACGACACGAACGAGGACACGGAGGAGGAGCGATGAAACTCACCGTCAGACCGCTCAAGCAGAAGGACGCCGGGCGCCGCCTCGCGGCGATCGACCGCGTCGCGGCCGAGGAGCTCGGGCTCTCCGGCGGCGACATCGTCCGCGTCGAGGGCGCGGACGGGGCCGCGATCGCCCGCGTCTGGCCCGGCTACCCCGAGGACGACGGCACCGGCGTCGTGCGAATCGACGGGCGGCTCCGCCAGGAGGCGAACGTCGGGATCGACGACCGCGTGACGGTCGAGGACGTCGACGTCTCGCGGGCGGAGTCGGTCACGATCGCCTTCCCGAGCCAGCTCCGGGTGCGCGGGCAGATCGCCCCGTTCATCCGCGACAAGCTCTCCGGGCAGCCGGTGACCGAGGGCCAGACGATCCGCACGTCGATGGGCTTCGGCCTGATGGGCGGCCAGTCGCAGGCGGTGCCGATGAAGGTCGCCTCGACTACCCCGTCGGGAACGGTCGTCATCACCGACGACACCGAGATCGAGATCTCCGAGGTCCCCGCCGAGGAGCTCGCCGAGCGGAGCGGGAGCGGTGACGGGGCCAGCGAGGGCCCGGACGTGGCCTACGAGGACATCGGCGGGCTCGACGACGAGCTCGAACAGGTCCGCGAGATGATCGAGCTGCCGATGCGGCACCCGGAGCTGTTCAAGCGGCTCGGCATCGACCCGCCGAAGGGCGTCCTCCTGCACGGCCCGCCGGGCACGGGGAAGACCCTGATCGCCAAGGCCGTCGCCAACGAGATCGACGCCAGCTTCCACAACATCTCCGGCCCGGAGATCATGTCGAAGTACTACGGCGAGAGCGAGGAGCAGCTCCGCGAGATCTTCGAGGAGGCGTCCGAGGAGGCGCCCTCGATCATCTTCATGGACGAGCTGGACTCGATCGCGCCCAAGCGCGAGGAGGCCGGCGGCGACGTCGAACGGCGCGTCGTGGCACAGCTGCTCTCGCTGATGGACGGGCTCGAAGAGCGCGGCGAGGTCGTCGTCATCGGGGCGACGAACCGCGTCGACGCCATCGACCCCGCGCTCCGGCGCGGCGGCCGCTTCGACCGCGAGATCGAGGTCGGCGTCCCCGACCGCGACGGGCGCAAGGAGATCCTGCAGGTCCACACGCGGAACATGCCGCTCGTGGACGGGATCGACCTCGACGAGTACGCGGAGAACACCCACGGCTTCGTCGGGGCCGACCTCGAGTCGCTGGCGAAGGAGTCCGCGATGCACGCGCTGCGGCGCATCCGCCCCGAACTCGACCTCGAAAGCGACGAGATCGACGCCGACGTGCTGAACTCCATCCAGGTCACGGAGAGCGACTTCAAGGAGGCGATGAAGGGCATCGAGCCCTCCGCGCTCCGCGAGGTGTTCGTCGAGGTCCCGGACGTGAGCTGGGACCAGGTCGGCGGCCTGGAGGGGACCAAAGAGCGGCTCCGCGAGACGATCCAGTGGCCGCTGGAGTACCCCGAGGTGTTCGAGGAGCTCGACATGCAGGCCGCCAAGGGCGTCCTGATGTACGGCCCGCCCGGCACGGGGAAGACCCTGCTCGCGAAGGCCGTCGCCAACGAGAGCGAGTCGAACTTCATCTCGATCAAGGGGCCGGAGCTGCTGAACAAGTACGTGGGCGAGTCCGAGAAGGGCGTCCGCGAGGTGTTCAGCAAGGCCCGCGAGAACGCGCCGACGATCGTGTTCTTCGACGAGATCGACTCGATCGCGACCGAGCGCGGCAAGAACTCCGGGGATTCGGGCGTCGGCGAGCGCGTCGTCTCCCAGCTGCTGACCGAGCTCGACGGGCTCGAATCGCTGGAGGACGTGGTCGTCATCGCGACGACGAACCGCCCGGACCTCATCGACTCGGCGCTGCTCCGGCCCGGCCGGCTCGACCGCCACGTGCACGTGCCCGTGCCGGACGAGGAGGCGCGCCGGAAGATCCTGGAGGTCCACACCCGGAACAAGCCGCTGGCCGACGACGTCGACCTCGACGCGATCGCCCGGCGCGCGGAGGGGTACGTCGGCGCCGACCTCGAAGCGGTCGCCCGCGAGGCCTCGATGAACGCCTCCCGGGAGTTCATCGGGAGCGTTCCGCGAGAGGAGGTCGGCGAGTCCGTCGGCAACGTCCGCGTGACGATGGCGCACTTCGAGGACGCCCTCGGCGAGGTGAACCCGAGCGTCACTCCCGAGACGCGGGAGCGCTACGAGGAGATCGAGAAGCAGTTCAAGCGGTCGGACGTCAACCGCGCGGACGCCGAGCCCGGCACCGCGTTCCAGTAGTCGGAGCGCCGGCCGGAGCCCTCGGGGCGACCGACCGCTGACCGGGGCGGACGAAGCGTATTTTCAGATCACTCCCGCCGTCGACAGCAGGAAGAACGCCGCGACGAGGACGATCCCGATCGTGACCAGTCGCCACGCGAGCTTCAGCACGAACTTGCCGACGACGATGACGAGCGCGACGGCGACGAGGGCGACGAGGAGCTGTCCCGCCTGACTCGCGAGGAGCCCGGCCTGAAGCGGGAGCGACGACGCCGACGCGGCGAGCGAAGCGGTCATGTCCGGCCCCACGACCACGGCGGTCATAAGCTTGTGGGGAAACGGAGCGGGCTCGCCCGCGGTTATTGAATTCTGATACGTACACCGGTAAATACTGCGGAAGCGGACCGAAGGCGTCGGCCGTTCGACGGTCGCGATCGCGGTGACACGGGACAAGACGGCGAAAATTGAGGGGAATCAACCCCCCTTTTGTTCCGGTGGGAGAGCCGTCACGTCGGTCGGTTTCTCACGGAAACGACCAGTTTCACTCCGCTCTGGCCATGCTTATGTGTCCGGAACACGTGTGAATGTAACGTAATCGAATCCGGCGTCAGAGACGCGGACCGGGAATTACATACCGAATCGAACAGGTATCCACCTATCCGGGCCGGGAGCGGAACACAAAAGGGCCTGCTGCGACAGTACGTAGACACCATATATGAGCCAGAACGCACGTCAACCGAGCGGGGTGGTCGTCGAATGAGCAGCGACGGCGTCGCCGCCGACGAACTCGAACTGCCGATCAAACGAACCACGGGCGACACGATGGAGGAGCGCCTCACCGCCAACGCCTACCACAACATCCTGCCCGCGCGCTACCTCCGGAAGAACGCGGACGGGGAGAACGTCGAGAGCCCCGAGGAGCTGTTCGACCGCGTCGCGCGCAACGTCGCGCTCGCGGAGGCGGTCTTCGAGGCCGAGAAGCAGGGCGTCGAAGTCACCGTCACGCCCGACCAGGTGAAACCCGACCACCCGCGGCGCGACGAGCTCGCCGAGGAGGTGTTCGGCGCCGGCACGACCGCCGAGGACGACGCGGAGACGACGCTGACCGCGCACAACGTCAACAAGTTCGCGTACGACACCGTCGTCCCCGAGCTGCCCGCAAGCGTGCGCGAACACGTCGAGGCGACGGCGGACCGGTTCCGAGAGGGGATGGAGCGGCTCTCCTTCATGCCGAACTCGCCGACCCTGATGAACGCGGGCGACGAGCTCCAGCAGCTCTCCGCCTGCTTCGTCGATTCTCCCGCCGACGATATCACCGACATCCACCAGACCGCCAAGGAGGCGGCCGAGGTGTTCCAGTCCGGCGGCGGCATGGGGTACGCGTTCTGGAAGCTCCGGCCCTACGGCGACTCCGTCGGCTCGACCGGCGGCATCGCCTCCGGCCCGATCACGTTCATGCGGACGTTCGACCAGATGTGCGAGACGA
>NZ_CVRT01000086.1 GCF_001261915.1 Halorubrum sp. SD626R | reverse complement strand
ACAGCGCGTCGACGGCGTCCCCGACGCGGACTCGGTCATCCTCGACGGCCGCGAAGTTGCTCCACTCGAACCGGTACGTCAGAACGCCGTACGACTGCGGGAGTTCGCGCCGCTCGGCGGTCACGCTGACGTTCGTGACGTTCATCTCGCGGCCCGTCGCGTTCTCGGCCGCGTCCGCCGTCGCGCGCATGCGATCGCCGAACCGCCCCGTGTACGCGTCCGGGTCTGACTCCACGTCAGCGCGGAGCTCCTCGAAGGCCTGCTCCTCGTCGTCGCTCGCGAGCCGGACCCGGTACTGTGTCTCCCAGACCGCGTCGCCGTCGGGCTCGACCCCGACCTCGATCAGGATGTCGTCCGGCGCGACGTCCATCTGTCCGAAGCCGCCGCCCGGGAGGCCGGCGCCGCTCTGTGCGGCTCCGGCCGGCGCGAGGCCGGCGCCGGCGACGACCGCGGCGACGACGAGAAGGAGCACCGTTCGCTGCACGGACGACAGTTACGTGGCTCGAATAAATCGCTTCCCATCCACAGAGCGGAAGCGCGCCGCGTCCGGGACGCGCGCCGCCCGCGCACGAACGGGGCCCCGGCGGACCGTCGCCGTCTGGCGGTCCGGCCGGGTCGCGGTCGATCTATCCATCGGCGCCGCTGGAGCCTGAGGGGCTTCCGTCAGCGTCGGACCCGTCGCCGGGACTCGGATTGCTGTCACCGGCGTCGGACCCGTCGCCGGGACTCGAATCGGTGCCGTCGGGACCCGCGCCGCCGTCGCCGGCGTCCGATCCGTCGCCGCGGTCGTCATCGGCCGGCGAGGAGGGGTCGTCGCCCGGCGGCGTCGCGCCCTCTCCCCCGGCTCCGTTTCCCCGGTCGCCGTCCGCGTCCGTGCCGTTCGCGGCGCCGTCCGTCGACCCTTCCCTGTCCGTCGCGTTGCCGTCGGCGTCGGGCCCGTCACCGCGCCCCGGCCGATCGGCCGCCGGCGGCCCCTCACCGTCCTTCGCTCCCGCACCGGCTCCGGGAGCCATCTCCTCGCTGGTTCCGTTGCCGTCGACTTCGGACCCGTTGCCGGCGTCTCCCGCCCCGTCACCCCGTCCCGGGCCCCCGCTCTGTCCGGGGCCCCCGCCGCGGAGGGGGTTCTCCGGCGGACCGCGCCGGTCGGCCGCCAGCGGCCCGCCCACGCCGTTCCCGGCGACGCCGCGGGCGATGGCCGCGACCTCCGGACCGCCCGCCTCGCTCGCTCGCTCGCGCAACCGGTCGAGGCGCGTCTCGTTCAGGCCGCGGTCCGCTCTGGCCGACTCGGGGAGCTCGCGGGCGACGTCGACGCTCCGGTTCGCTTCCCGCTCGACCGTCTCGGCCCGGGCGCCCAGTTCGGCCATCCGCGCGGCGAACGCGCCCTGGCTCAGTTCGCCGGCGTCGCGGCGCTCGCGGAGCTCCCGCTGGCGCCGCTCGATCTCGTCCAAACGCTCTTCCGTCCGGTTGAGTCGGTCTGCGACCAGGTCGGCCCGCTCCTCAGCTGTCTCCGTTCGGTTGAGGCCGACCTCGAACGCCCGCGAATCGACCTCACCGGCGATCTCCGCGCGCTGGACCCCGATCACGCCCGAGAGGCGCTCACCGGGACTGATGTCGCTCTCGTTCGCCGTCTCGTTGCCCGCGTCGGTCTCGTTCGTCGCCACCGGGTCGTCCTGCGCGACGGCCGTCCCGACGGGGCCGGCCGCGGCGATTCCGGCGACGCCGACCAGTACGACCGCGGCTGCGACCAGTGCGATGCTTCGATTCATTACCCGACGGTACGCGACGTATCCTCATATAAACCGATCTCCGTTAAGCCGGATCAACGCGGATTAAACGCGCGACCGCGACGGGGTGGCTCTCCCCCGGGTGCCCCCGTCGCGGTCGACGCCGGCTCAGTACGACTTCGCGAAGTAGGCGGTCCGTTCCGCCTCCTCGTCGCAGATCGCACAGGTCTCGTCGCCGTCGGCGTCGACGAGCGGGTCCTCGTCCTCGAATGGGACCATCACGATCTCGGCGGCCATCGGCTCCTTGATCGGCTCCTCGCACGCCTCGTCGCCGCACCACGGCGCCTTCACGTAGCCGCCGTGCTGGCCGAGCGTACCCAAGATTCCGGCGCGGTCGTCGGCCTCGCGGACCTCGCCGTCGAGCGTCTCCTCGGCGGCCGCGTACAGCTTCGCGTAGACCTCGTCGAGGTGGTCGCGGACCGTCCCGGCGACCTCTTCCCGGTCCTCGACGACGCTCTCCCCGTCGGGCCGGTGGACGAGCGTGAGCTCGCCGTCCTCGACCTCGTAGGGGCCGATCTCGATCCGGAGCGGAACCCCGTTGAGCTCGTGTTCGTTGAATTTGAAGCCGGGGTTGCGCTCGTCGCGGTCGTCGAGCTCGACGCGGACGCCCGCCTCGTCGAGGTCGTCGGCGACGCCCTCGGCGTAGTCGAGCACCTCGTCCTTCGTGTCCTCCTGCCAGATCGGGACGACGACGACCTGCTCCGGGGCGACGCCCGGCGGGAGCACGAGCCCCTGCTCGTCGGAGTGGGTCATGATCAGCGCGCCGAGCGCGCGCCACGAGAGCCCCCAGGAGGTGGTGTGCGCGAGCCGCTCTTCCTCGTCCTCGTCGGAGAAGGTGATGTCGAACGCCTCCGCGAACGACTGTCCGAGATGGTGAGAGGTGCCGGCCTGGACCGACTTCCCGTCGGGCATCAGCGCCTCGACGGTCGTGGTCGTCTCCGCGCCGGGGAACTTGTCGTGGTCGGGCTTTTGCCCCTTCAGCACGGGCATCGCCAGCAGGTCCTCGTAGACGGAGGCGTACTGGTCGAGCCGCGTCATCGTCTCGTCCCACGCGCCCTCGCTCGTCGCGTGCGCGGTGTGGCCCTCCTGCCAGAGGAACTCCTTCGTGCGGAAGAACGGCTTCGTCTCCGTCGCCTCCCAGCGCACGACCGAGCACCACTGGTTCACGCGCAGCGGGAGGTCGCGGTGGCTCCGGACCCACTG
>NZ_CVRT01000085.1 GCF_001261915.1 Halorubrum sp. SD626R | reverse complement strand
TCGCTGCCGGCGCGGAGGTCCTCGACGACGTACAGCGTCAGGCGGTCCCAGAGGTTCCACGCGTAACCGGAGCGCGCCAGCTCCCAGGCGGCCCACGCGGCGACCTCCTCGTCGGAGCGGCGCACGGCCTTCTGGAGTAGGCTGGAGACGGCGTAGCGGCTGTACCCACCGTCGGTCTCGTTCGGCTCCTTGGGCTCGCCGAAGTCGTTCTCGCCGGTCGCCTCCGGCGTCGTGTCGGTCTCCAGACTCCCGTCCGACCCGAACGTCGCCTGTCGGTCGTCGCCGTCGGCCATACCTCCGGTCCCGCCGCGAGCGACTTAAAAACCGCGCGCGGCGGGCGATGCCTTGGGGTCCGATCACGAGCTCGAGGCCCCCGCGGTACGGCGGATCACACCTGTGTTGAAAGGGAACTCTTAAGTCGAATCCGGCGGCTAGCATACGGTAACCGCCCTTAGCTCAGCCTGGTAGAGCAGTCGACTGTAGATCGACTTGTCCCCCGTTCAATTCGGGGAGGGCGGACTTCCGTTCCGGTCGATCCGCGACCGACTGTAGATCGACTTGTCCCCCGTCCCCGCGAGCGAAGCGAGCGGGGAACAGCGAGACGACCGTAGGGAGTCTCGCGCGTTTCAATTTCGGGGAGGGCGGACTTCCGTTCCGGTCGATCCGTGACCGACTGTGAGCCCTGAATCTGTCGACGCCGTCCGCTCCTAGTCGTCCGCGACGGCGGGCGCAGTCGGGGTCGCCGTCTCCGCATCGACCGCGTCGGACGCCGGTGTCCACTCCAACTCCTCCTCGTAGTGGAACGCGCGGTGGTCCTGCGTCGGGTCGACGACCGTCAGAGAGAGCCAGCCGTTGTCGAGGAGTTCGCTCAGTTCCTCGTGAGCGGCCAAGACGTCGGCGACGCGGTCGACCGGCGCGTGGATCACGGTCGAGAGGCGGAGCGGCTGGTGGTACGGCGTGTCGTCGTCGACCGAGAGCGACTGCGAGGGGAGTCCGGTCATCAGGTCGCCGCCGTTGCCCTGATACACGCCGACGTTGCCGACCGGATTCTGCGTCACCTTCGACCCGCCGCCGTAGACGGCGTTGTCGACCGTCGAGAAGTAGTACTGGGCGTTGATCCACTGGGTGACGACCATCGGCCCCGTGAGGATCGCTTCGAGCGCGTCGCCGTCGGGGTCCGTCGACCAGTCGTACGAGTGGAGGAAGGCGCGACCGTCGAGGTCGAGGCCGCTCGTCAGGTCGCGCGGGCCGACGACGAACCCGGCGTTGCCGGCGAGTCCCCATTCGGGACGCGTCTCGGCCCAGTCGGCCGCGAGGCGCTCGGCCGTGTC
>NZ_CVRT01000084.1 GCF_001261915.1 Halorubrum sp. SD626R | reverse complement strand
CCGACCGACGAGGGGCATCACCGATCATTCAGCCGCTACCCGTGTTGGCCCACCTTAATTGAATTCGGGCTCCGCCCGAATGAATTGGTGGGCTGGGACTCCCCAGCCACCCAATTTCGTCGTTTCAACCCTCTAGAGGCACCGCTAGCGTGTCTTGTCCGGGCTAAAATTAAGCCGGTAGTCACCACCGTCCCGCGATCTGCGTTAGCCGAGGTGGTGTCGGCATGATGTTGCTCCGATCTCACAGTAGCCGGAGCAACTGCCTTCGCTGCGACGCTCACGTGCCCGCAGACTTCCGCCGCGTTCACGGCGACGAGGAAGATCGCGCGCACCGATGCCCCGAGTGTGATTCGTGGGTGCGGATCTGTGAGGGGAGCGCGGCCGGAAAAGACGTCGTCACGCCGGACCCGCAGACGAGTCCCGCCCGCAACGCCGGCGAGCCGTGGGACGGAGGGCTGTCGGGATGAGTCCGTTCGTCCGTGCGAGCCGGCTGTACGACCCGGCACAGGGTTCGCTTCCCCACGTCCGCGACGCCGCCCGGCTCCGCTGGGAGCGCGACGCCGAACGGGGGCGGTCAGCGTGAGTCGCGACCGGAGCGGCGAGGTCGCCGCGATCTTCACGTCGCACGGCGTTCTCGACGTGACGACGACGATCCTCGCGGCCCGAGAGATCGGTCCGAGCGCCGAGGCGAACCCGATCGTCCGCGAGTTGCTCGCGATGGGCGAGCTACCCGCGGCGGTCGCGATGCTCGCGGTCGTCGGCTTGTGTTGCGGTGCGTGGCCGGTCGCGGCCGACGCCCTGGAGGCGCCCGAGTGGGTCGGGCTCGGGATCGCGACGATCGGTGCCGCCGTCGCCGCGGTGAACCTGGTGGTGGTGTTCGCGTGACGCGCCGCTGCGAGGTCTGCGGCCGCGAGCGCCCCTCGGTTCGAGTCCGGATCGACGGCCGGACCGAGTGCGCCGGCTGCTACCTCAACCGCGCAGAGAGCTCGCGATGAAGGCCGTCGAAACTGCCTCGCACGAGTACATGGCGAATTACGTGTACTCCGGGCTCGGGGCGTGGTTCGGTGCCGCGCGGCTCGTCGACGCGACCGGGAGCCGGCGGGGGAGCTTCACCCTCGACGGCGAGAAGTGGCGAGTCACCCTGTCCTATCAGGAGTCCGGCCTCGCCCCGCCCGAGGGCGGCGAGACGCCGGACGGGACGCGCGTCGACTTCGACACGCTCCGGGAGTTCCGGCTGAACGCGGTTGCCGACGACGAGGTCGGCGAGCGGAAGGTGAAGGCCCTGATACAGCCCCGGTGGCGCGGGCTCGAATCCGAAGAGGGGCAGTCGGTCGCCCGACCCATGTGGGATCTCGGCGACGCGGTGAACGTCCGGGTGAACGCGTCGAACGTCGAGTTCGACGCGGTCGAGTCGATCATCCAGCGGGCCGCGGGCGCGGTGACGCTTGACCCGATGTACTTCGAGAGCCGTAACGACGAGTACAGCGTCGTGATCGACGCGGCGCGGTACGTCCGGCTCGACCGGGACGTCTCCGGGCCGGTTCACGCCCGCGAGGGGCCGCTCGCGCGGATGGGCCACCTGCTCGAAAGCGACCGGTCGGGGTATCGGAAGGTCGTTCAGGACGATACCGAACGGGCGGGTTACTACCACACGGTGACGCTCGGGCCGAAGCGCGTCCGCGAGTGTTTCCCCGATCACGGGATCCCGAAGGAGTTCAAGCACTACTACGCGCGAAACGCCGAGTCGCTCCCCGACGATCACCCGCTCGCGCACCCGAAGCTCGAAGCGTCGTACCAGTCGAGCCGGTGGGACGAGACGCTCCGGCCGGCCGACCACGACGAGATCGCCGACGAGCTCGAAGAGGCGATCCTCGCGACGCTAAACGCGGCCGGGCTCCCCACGCAGCCGCTCGACGACGACGGGCCCGGCAGCGGCCGCACGTTCGTCGAGGACGCGTACTTCGAGGCGGAGACGGTCGACCAGTCGCGCGTGCTCCCGCTGAACCTGGAGCGCGTCGAGAGCGACCAGCGGAACGTGGTCGTCCGGCAGCTCGCCGACGGCCTCTCGCCGGTCGAGTGGGACTCGTTGAAGACGCTCGTCGCGGACGGGGGCGATGTCTCCCCGGCGGAAATCGCGGAGGACCACGACTGGCACCCGGATAGCGTCCGGCGTGGCCTCCGACGGATCGAGGACATGGTCGTTCGCGAGCAGGGGTCGGTAGCGTTGCGGTCGCACCACGTTGCGGAGCAGGTTGTTGAGGCGCTCGACGCGGCACGTGAGGGCGTGCGGAAGGCGATGGGGACCGCGGCGAACGCGGTCCAGAACGCCGAGCGTGCGTCCCTCGACGAGCGGACGGACGAACTGATCGCGTTCTGCCAAGCGAACGGGATCCACATCGACGAGCGCGAGGCGCACCTCCGGGTTCGGATGGGGAACCTCGCCGACGAGTCCTGGTCGGAGCTGGTGACGCGGCTCAAGCGGTACTGGGTCGGTGCGGGTCGCGATCCGGAGCGGCTGAAAGAGGCGGTGTCGCACTACCGCGACGCGTCGGGTCCGAAGATCCGGCCGGTGCGGAGCGCGTGGGGGAAGGGGCAGACGCTCCGGTAGCGCGGCCCCTCGTGAGTGGCAACACTACCCTGACCCCCTTTTTGCGGCCGTTTTCGGCTCGATCGACCCTCTCGACCGGCGGGTTCGTGACGATCTCGACCGCAACACAAGCGCGATCTCGGTCCCGACGAGCTGCTCGTCGACGCCGAACCGATACTGGGGGGTCGGTTGGCGGTTAGGGGTGTGGCTAAGGCCACAGATTCTAAGGTACCCACCGTCTCTGCGGAGAGACGATCTCTTACAGCGTAGAAAAAATCTTGTACTGCTAGAAAAATGTCAAAACATGACAAAAGACGGAGAGCAAGAAATCAAAGAGCATTCTGGTACCGCTAAAGAAAGTGAAGGGAATTTCTCCGAATCTGTAATGAAACTAGTTGAAACATTGGATCAATATGACTGGCGAACCGAGTATGAGCATTCCGAGGATTCTGTGAAGCGGTCTCAACAATTTCTCGCAGAACAATATTTTGAAATATCTAAAATAGTCATCGTGAGTCTGATTTCACTCTCATTGTCGTTAGTCTTAACAGATATCCTATTTCCGATAAGCTCCTTTTTGTACGGACTCACAATCAGTATCTGGGGATCGATCTTGTTAGCAGTTCCATCGCTAAAAGGCCGATACCAGATTTCAGCGATAGTGGATAGCAATGATAAGAGCGCGATTCGCAGAGTTGAGGCCAAAAGAATGACCTACACAAATGCCGGGTTAGGATTTCTAATACTCGGCTTCTTTATCCAGCTTGTCACACATCAAATTAACGCTAATAATATTATAGCAGATGATGTGTTAGCCATATATTTTCCAGATTGGGTGGCAATTCTCGCTCTAATTGCTATATTTCTTCTAGTAGTACGTACTATTGATCTATTAGCAGAATCTATTTCCGGGTAGGTGACTCTGTTGATATCCTCTGCCGCTGATAGCGTGTTAAATAGAGAGGTTGTGTCGATTACCACGCTATTCAATCCTATCTCGGTAGTAAGTCCATTTTTATTCCTCCCCTGAGTTCCCACGGTGAATGAGTGATTCAGGCTATGAGATCCCGAATGACGATACCGTATCGTCCAGTGATATCCAACCCGATGCGGATCTCCGTAAGGCCGACCTATCAGAGGCGCGCCTCAATGGTGCCAATTTAGCAGAGAGTGATCTCTTTGGTGCCGATCTATCGGGGGCAAGCCTCCTGAATGCCGAACTGTCGGGCGCGAAACTCAGTAGTGCCGATCTGTCAGGGGCAACCCTCTCGGAATCCAACCTCTCAGGGGCCACACTCTCACTAGCCGATCTGTCAGAAGCGAGGTCTTCCGATGTCAATTTGTCTAAAGCCTACCTTGCCGAGGCCGACTTATCAAAAGCGAACCTCGCTGGTTCCAATCTTTCAGGTGCGCTGCTCGTAAATGCAGATCTGTCGCGAGCGGATCTCCGTGGTACCAACCTGTTAGGAGCAATCCTCTCTAATATCACGCTTACCGGGGCGACAATTTCGCGGAGGACCGAAATAGACGCTCCTCGTGGACCTATTGAGCAGTACGCGGGAGATAACGAATCTGTAGAACAACGCCAGGATACTGTCGCCCGAGCGAATGGTGAACTACGAGCTGCCTATAGTGCTAATGGACTACTTGACTGGGCTCGAACGGCCAGGACCCGGGAACGACGTGCCCGCCGAAAGGAAGCAAAAGCTGAGGGAGGATTACAGGGTTACAAAGACTGGCTTCTTTCGTGTCTATCGAGAGTATTTGCCGGGTATGGGGTTAGGCTTGGACCAGTCGTCGTATGGATGCTGCTACTATGGCTACTGTCCGCTGGAGTGTATTGGAATTGGGGCAGGATGTCGTGGGATCATAGTTTGTATTATAGTGTAATAACACTCACCACAGCACCCCCTGAAGCACCGCCGGCCGGAATTTCAACTATTGTCGCAGGGATCGAAACGTTCGCCGGAACCGCAGCCATCGTGTTTCTTGGGTATATCCTCGGATCGCGTGAGCGGATCTAACCCGTCTCGATCTGCTTGCGTTTGTGCTTCGCGTCGTCGTCGTCGACCAGCGGATAATTGAACACCAGCGCTTCAACCCTCTAGTTGGACGATTCTGCTACCTTACAAATTCGCGTTGTGGTATCGAATGTGATTTGGGTCAACCTCGTGCTCAGGTATAGTCCTCACCGTTCTCCCGTCAACAGAATCTTCGTACTGATGGGAGACTTCCAGCGTCTCAGGGTCCACGCTGAGCATGCCGAAATCGAAGTCCGAGTGATGGTTCGGACACAAGACGAGGATGTTCGCTTCCAAGGTCGCGATCCGTGTGCGGCTCGTATTTTGAGCGGGAGACCTGCCCGAGTACCCTCCGTTCAAAATTACCTCTCGCATCGTCAGCCTTGATTCCGACAGGGAACAGTTCTGCGTGACTCATACTCGTTGACGTGTTGCGATGCTCATATGTATTCGGTACTGATCTCGGGAGATCGCTACTCAGTCTCCAAAGCAAGTCTCGAATCTAGAGCTTACAACTGGCGACGAAGAATCAGGTCCAGCCTCTCTACTACTACCGTTCACGACCGTATTCTCACATACGCTTGCGAAGTTTTCCGTTAGCACGGAGCTGAGCCTCCCGCGAGTGACTCCGATAGTGCGTCTCCCCGGGATTCGTCCAGTTTGTGATCTCTAAATCCCGAGCCCGGACGGTCCGCGACGACACGACCGTTATCTCTCCCCCTTGCGCTCGGTACCACACAAGCGCGTACCCGCCGTCAGCGTCCGTGAGCGTCTCGTGCTGGTCCTCCCAGAACTTGAACGTCGGTCGCACGCCGTTCACCATCGACCCCTTCACGTCCCACGGGCGGCCGTCCTCGTCGCTCGCGTCGAACTTGAGCCCGTCTACGACCGGATAGTCGAGCGTGAGCGGGTAGCGGTCCGTCGCCCACAGCTCGACGAGCTTCCCGTATCGACCGACGATCGCCGGGTCGTAGCTCATGGGCGTCCTCGTTTGGGTTGCGGTTGGCCGCCGCGCCGATCGACGTCGACGAACAAATTTCGACCGAATCCCGGCCGCGCGGCCCCCCGCGGATTCGGACCCCCCGCCGCGATCGCACGCGTATAAACAGAGGTATGCGCCGGGGCGGGCGGCTGAATGAATGCGTGAATCCCCGCCGCGTCTGTCGATTCACGCAACGGCATCGTTCACTACCTCACCGTGGTCGCCGTCCCTGTATTCAGCCATGCGGTCGGAGACCCACGCCGCGGAGTACCCGACGAGGTCGCCCGCCTCGGCGTACGTCATCCCGTGATTTTCGACCGCGCGGATCGCCTTGCGCACCGCCTCCTCGCGTCGGACCGAGTCGGCGTCGACGTCCTTGCTCTCGTCGTCCTCGTCGACGAGTTCGATCGCGAACTCGCTCGGCTCGTGTTCCGGGTAGTCCGCGGCCGTGTCGGTCAGGCCCTTGTAGTCGCTCCCCTCTTCCCAGTCGTCCTTGCCGCCCTCGCTCTCCAAGAGGCGAGCGCGACCGGGGTCCGACCGCGAGGGCTTCTCGATCGCGAGCGACGCGACCCGGCGGATCGACTTCGCGGTTTTCGTCCGCGTGTGCCCGACGAGCAGGACGCTCCCGCGCTTCGGGTGCGGGCCGTGTTTGGACTCCTTCTTGCGGATGAAGAGCAACGAGTCGGAGAACTGCTCGGCCGCCTTGTTGCCCGAGCCGAACCCGGAGAGCTCCTGGGCGATCTCGTCGAGGACCGCCAGCACCGGCCCCTCGATCTCCGCCATCGCTTCGAGCATCTCCCGGTCGGAACGTACCACGCGGTCGAAGCCGTCCCACGACGTGTTTCCGACCAGCGCGCCGCCGGTCCGGATCTTCCACGACATCGCCACGTCGAGCGTCGTCGCGGTCTTTCCCGAGCCGGGCGCCCCGAACACGAGCCCGATCGCGCCCTCGTGCGCGAGTTCGCCGGCAGCGTCGCGATACAGGTCGCCGCCCTCACGTTCCTGTCCGGTGAGTCCGGTCGCGCTCTTCATCTGCGAGACCGAGCCGTGTCGCACCGCCTCGTCGATCGTCTCGGTCGCGGCGTTCGAGATAATCAGCCGGCCGATCCGGGTCTCCTCGATCGGCTCGTCGAGCAGCCCGTCGTAGTAGTTGAGCACCGCGAGCGTCCGGCGGTCGTCGACGAGTCCGGCGTACCCGCGGACGTGCTCGCCGGGATCCTCGCCGCGGAGTGCGCTCGCGAGCTCGGCCGCCGCGTACGCGCCGGTCTTATCGCTCATCGTCCACCTCCAGCGCCTCGGCCTCGTCGAGCAGCTCGAATCCGATCGTGTCTCCGTGCCCGTTCCGTTCGGTGTCGACGTCGTCTCCCTTCATGCTCTGTGGTTTCAGATCGTCCGGTAGTTCCTCGTCGAGGACCGCCGAGACGGTCGCGCTGTCGTCGTCGAACGACGGCGTAAGCGTCGGGTCGAGGATCGTCTCCTGGTCCTTGAGCCGGCGCTTGTCGAGCGTCCGGGCGATAGAGCGGAGCCGACGCTTGAGGCGCCGCGCCTCGCGGGCGTCCGGCTCGAACTCCTCGCGGAGCTCGGCGATCGCCTCCATCGCGTCGACGACTTGGACGTCGCCGGCGAGCTCGGAGCCGGCGACCGACTCCCGCCAGTTCGCGACCGCGACGTTGTCCTCGGGACGGTACTCGCGCACCTCGTACACGCGCTTCGCGACGGGCCACTCGAAGAGGCTCCCGGCGTGGACGTCCATGTCTGCGAACTGGTCCTCGGAGAGCTCCCAAATCGACCCGCCGGTGTCGTCGCTGGCGTCGAACGCGACGAGATAGATCCCCTCCTCCTCGGGGAGTAGATCGGCGACGTATCCGCCGGCG
>NZ_CVRT01000083.1 GCF_001261915.1 Halorubrum sp. SD626R | reverse complement strand
AGATCTCGCGCTGGCCCTCGGCCAGCTCCTCCGCGATCCCCTCCTCGTCGCCGATGGTCGACTGGAAGGACGTCATTCGGTGTCCCTCCCTTCCACCGAGGCACCTAAAAACGCACCGCCGGCGCGGTGGAAGTGGATACCGGCGTCAGACGCCGTCTCGCACCGGTGTAACGGTCGGCCGCGCGCTCCGCTCGGATCGACGCCCACCGGTTCGCCCGCCGACAGCTTTCTCACCGCGAGACCCCTACGATCGGTCATGTCAGGTTGGACGGCGGACGAGATGCCGCGGCTCGACGGGAAGACCGTCGTCGTCACCGGGGCGAACAGCGGACTCGGCTACGAGGGGACGCGCGCCTTCGCCGAGCGGGGCGCGACCGTCGTGATGGCGTGCCGGAGCGTGGAACGGGGCGAGCGAGCCGCCGACGAGATCCGACGGGAGAGCGGCGTCGACCGCGCCGACCTCGAGCTCGACGTCCGCGAGTGCGACCTCGCCTCCCTCGACTCGGTGGCGGCCTTCGCCGAGGGGCTCGCCGACGGCTACGACGCGGTCGACGTCCTCTGTAACAACGCCGGCGTGATGGCGATCCCGCGGGGCGAGACCGAGGACGGCTTCGAGACCCAGTTCGGCGTCAACCACCTCGGCCACTTCGCGCTCACGGGGCGCCTGTTCCCGCTGCTCGACGGTGCCGAGGGTGTGGGCGGGGAGGCTCGCGTCGTCACGCAGTCGTCGGGCGCCCACGAGCAGGGCGAGATGGACTTCACGGACCTCAACTGGGAGCGCTCGTACGGGAAGTGGAAGGCGTACGGGCGGAGCAAGCTCGCGAACCTGCTGTTCGCCTACGAGCTCCAGCGCCGGATCGACGACGCCGACGGGGGCGACGGGCAGGGCGTGACCGTCGACCCCGCCGTCCGCAGCGTCGCCTGTCATCCGGGCTACGCGGCCACGAACCTCCAGCACCGCACCGCGGAAGAGAGCGGCAACCCCCTCATGAAGGTCGCCATGACGGCCGCGAACGCGGCCCTCGGACAGGACGCGGCGACCGGCGCGCTCCCCATGCTGTACGCCGCGACCGCCGACGTCGACGGCGGCGCCTACGTCGAGCCGAGCGGCTTCATGAACATGCGCGGGACGCCGACCGTGGGCCGGTCGAACGACGCCTCATACGACCGCGCGGACGCCCGAAAGCTCTGGGAGTACTCCGAGGAGGTGACGGGCGTCGAGTTCCCGATATAGCCGGGAGCCGCGGGCTAATGTAGCGTCCCCTGTCGGACGTACGCGTCGTGCGCGAACAGCGCGTACCCCACGTCGACCGCGCGGTGGCCGGTCTCGTCGGCGATCTCGCGGATTGGCTCGATCATCGCGACGTAGTCGGCGGCGTCGAACGACTCCTTCCGCCCGTCGAGGTACCCCAGCCGCTCCAGCGACGCCCACACGCGGGTGTCGACGACGGCGTGGCGGTCGCCGTCGAGCGCGGCGACGACACAGGACGCCGTCGGCGCCTTGAATCCGGAGAGCCCGCTGATCAGGTGGATCGCCGAGAAGTCGCCGTCGACGGCGCGGGCGTTACGTGTCACCTCACGACAGCGCGCCTCGGGGTTCTTCTCGACGTGATACGCGCTCCGCGTCGACGACTCGTAGGCGATCTCGTACAGCTGTTCGCGCGTCAGGTACCCCTGGGACCGGTACCGCTCGCCGAACTCGTCGAGCCGCTCGGGGAGGACGCCCTGCGTCTCGGCGTAGCGGTCGAGGTTCTCGGCGACGAACGCGTCGAGGTCGGCGACTTCCGCGTCGCCGTCGTCGGTGTCCATGTCGGCCTCGTCCGGCTCCGAAGCCAAAACACCGGCGCCGCCGCTCGGCGGGTCATATACGCGGAACGCGTTTCGAGAGCTGTCCGCCGTCGCCGGTCGCGGGTGCGGCCGAGCGAGCTACAGCCGAGTGAGGTTCGTCGCGCGCGGACCCTTGTCCGCCTCCTCGATCTCGAACTCTACCTCCTGGCCTTCCTCGAGGTCGGGGCCGCCGACGTCTTCCATGTGGAAGAACACGTCCTCGTCAGCCTCGTCGGTCTCGATGAATCCGTAGCCGCCGGTGTCGTTGAAGAAGTCGACCTTGCCTGTCGCCATCGCACCCGGAACCACTCCCGACTGGGTGATAAGTGTTGCGTGCGCGCTGAGCGCGTCCGATTCGACGCTCTACCGCTCTCAAAACCCTCAAAACAGTATTTTTCGAATCTATAATGGGTGGAATCTGTACCGTCGACACCGTCCCGAAACGTTAGGTCGCGAGCGGCCCTCGTCCCGAACAGAATTCGCCGTGGGAAACGACGACGCCCGAGTCGACATGACGACGGGGGCGATCTCCCCGAAGCTGTTCGACCTCGCGTGGCCGCTGGTGCTCGGCAACCTCCTCCAGACCCTGTACAACCTCGCGGACATGTTCTGGGTCGGGCGGGTGAGCACTGAGGCCGTCGCCGCCGTCTCGCTCATGTTCCCGCTCTCGTGGCTGTTCGTGTCGACCGCGATGGGGCTCACGGCCGCGACGATCGCCTTGGTCTCCCAGCACGTCGGGGCCGGGAACGACCGGCGCGCCGACGAGGTCGTGGGACAGACGGTGTTGCTCGCGGTCGCGGTCTCGGTCGCCCTCGCGGTCGTCGGGTTCGCGGCGCGCCACCGGCTGCTCTACTGGATCGGCGCGCGCGACGCGGTGTTCGTCGAGGCGCTCGCGTACATCGAGGTGATCCTCCTCACCCTACCGCTCACCTTCCTCTTCTTCGCGTTCCGCGCCTCGCTGCAGGGCGCGGGCGACACGACGACCGCGATGTGGCTCGTCGGGATTTCGGCCGGGATCAACATCGTCATCGACCCCGTCTTCATCCTCGGTTGGGGGCCGGTTCCCGCGCTGGGCACCCGAGGGGCCGCGATCGCGACGCTGCTCGCGCGCCTGTTCGCGACCGCGGTCGGCGTCGGAATCCTGCTTCGCGGCGACTGGGGCGTGAAGCTGTACGTCCGCGACCTCGTCCCGAACCCCGAGATCCTCCGGAAACTGGTCGACGTGGGGTATCCGGCGACGCTCGACGGGTGGGCGCGGTCGTTCGCCGCCGTCTTCATGGCGGCGCTCGTCGCGCGGTTCGGCCCGGCCGCGACCGCGGCCTACGGGATCGGCGTCAGGCTGATGTCCGTCTCGTGGTCGGTGGCGGGCGCGGTCGGGCAGGCGACCGCGACCGGCGTCGGCCAGAACCTCGGCGCCGGGACGCCCGACCGCGCCGTCGCCGTCACCCGCGTCGCCACCCTCGGAACGATGGCGCTCCTGGGCGTCGCCGGCGGCGCGGTCTGGCTCTTCCCGGCGGCCGCGATCGGCGTCTTCATCGGCGATCCGGCGACGATCGCGGAGGGGGTCGTCTTCCTCCGCGTCATCGCGCTGTCGTGGGCCTTCTTCGGCGGGCTCATGGTGATCCAGGGCGCGTTCCGCGGGGCGGGTCACACCAAGGCGGCGCTGGCGCTCTCACTGCTCTCGCGGTGGGTCGTCCGGATCCCCCTCGCCGCCCTGCTCGCGTTCGGGGCCGTCGGGGTCACGCTCGGTGGGGTCGCGGTCGGCCCCGTCGACGTGCCCCCGATCGAGGTCGGCTACGTCGGTCTCGACTGGGGGGTCGTGGGGCTGTGGTGGGCGTACGCGACGGCCGCCGTGGCCTCCTTCGCCGTCGGCGCGGCGTGGTTCCTGCGCGGGACGTGGACCGACGGGGTCGTCGACGAGCCCGACGGCGCCGCGGTCGAACCGGACGCGCACCCCGTCGACGAGGAGGGCGGAGAGAGCCCGGACGACTCGGCCGAGGCGCTCGACGGCTGACGACGAGAACGGGATCCGAGCGAGATCCGCGACTACCGCTGTTGTCTCGCCATGTTCAGCGAGATGAAGAAACCGAAGTACGCCGGGATCCCGGCGAGCATGAACATGTACAGCACCCACTGCGGGGTGTCCGCGAACGCGAAGTCGTACAGGAGCGACACGACGGTCACCCAAGCGATCGCGAACACGAGGTCCTGGAGCATACCGCCCCGGTTCTCGCTGACGTGCGATCGGACGCGGTCAGCGAGGCCCTCCTCGTCAGGATCATCGGTCGGATCTGTCTCGGTCATGGGCGAGCGTGTCGGTCGGAGTACGTGGGTGTACCGATAGCGGGTCGGTCGGAGACCGGTGCGACCGAGAGGCGGGGACGGGCCGCGGCCCCCGATTCAGTCCTCGTCGAGGTAGTCGACGACGAGGATCGGTACGTGCGTCGAGCGGAGGGTACGCTCGGTGACGCTCCCGAGGAGCGCGCGCCGGACGCCCGCGCGGCCGTGGCTCCCCATCACGATGAGGTCGATGCCGTGGTCCTCGGCGTAGTCGCCGATCACCTTGTGCGGGCGGCCGCCGGAGACGTGTTCGACGACCTCGACGGCGCGCTCGGCGCCGCGATCGGCGACGACGCCGGTCGCCTCGTCGGCCTTCTCTTTCAGCTCCCCCATCTCGTCGAACCGCCCCTGCTTGAGCCGGTCGACCTGTTCGGTCCCGAGGCTGAAGTTCACCGAGTCGATGTCGACCACGTACAGCGCGTGGACCTCGGCGCCGTACTTCTCCGCGAGGTCGAGCGCGTGATCGACGGCGGCCTCCGCGACGTCGCTTCCGTCCGTGGGAACGAGGATGCGTTCGTACATGGGTTACTCCTCCGTGGCCGCGTCGTCAGCTGCGCGGTCGCCGGCGGCCGCGTCGTCCGTTGCGCGGCCACCGTCCGTCGCCACGTCCTCGCCGCCGTCCGCGGCGACGACGTCCTCGGCGGTCTGCTGTTGCCCCATCGGTTCGGGGCTGTGACACTGCCGGACGATCCGCTTCGTTTCGAGCGACGGCTCGTCGGTCGCCATCGAGACGACGACCGTGACCACGATCACGACGGGCAGCGTGACGAGCGCCGACCCGATGGCCGGCATCCACTGCGCCAGCCCCGCGGACAGCGGCGCCTCGAGGGAGCCGACGTACGTCGGGACGATCTGGTTGATCATCGGGATCGACCAGAGCGTCAGCCCGGTCGTCATGCCCGCGAGCGCGCCCTGCCGGTTGGCGTTCTCCCACCACATGCCGAGGAAGAACATCGGGAACAGCACGGAGCCGGCGAGCGAGAACGCGTACCCCACGAGCGCCGCGATCGAGGAAGCGGGGTTGAGCGCGGCCAGCGTGGTCAGCGCGCCCAGCGCGACGATCGAGAGGCGGCCGACGAGGATCTGCTGGCGCTGCGTCGCGTCCTCGTTGATGATGTTCGTGTAGATGTCGTGGCTGATCGCCGACGAGCCGGCGATGAACAGCCCGGCGACCGTCGCGATCGCGGCGGCGATACCGCCCGCCGCGACGATGCCGACGAACCAGTCCGGGAGCCCGGACAGCTGCGCCGCCAGCACGACGATGACCTCGCTGGCCGCGCTCGTCATCCCGGGGTCACCGTACGTCGCACCGACGTTCTGCGAGTAGAGGTCGGTGCCGAACGCGGCGAACGCGGGCGCGCTCCAGTAGAGGATACAGATGAAGAACAGCCCCCAGACCGTCGACCAGCGGGCCGTCCGCTCGCTCTCGACCGTGTAGAAACGGACGAGCACGTGCGGGAGCCCGCAGGTGCCGACGATGAGCGAGAACGTCGTGGCGACCCAGAGGTAGTAGCTCGACGTCGCGAACGGCTCGGAGAACTCGCTGCCGAGCTCGCTGATCAGCATGCCGTATTCGAGCTGCGGCAGCACCGTCGAGTAGCCGTTGGTGTAGCCGACGACGAACAGCCCGACGACGAACGCGAGGATGAGGATGACGTACTGGACCGCCTGGTTCTTCGTGGCGCCCAGCATCCCGGACAGCGTCAGGTAGCCGACGGTGACGACCATCATGGCGACGACCATCACCTGGTACCCGTCGAGGCCGGGGATGAGGCCGCCGTAGTTACCGAAGATGTACAGGCCGACCAGGGCCATCCCCTTCGCCTGCCCGATGGCGTAGACGAAGCCGATGAGGAACGTCGTCACGGCCGCGATGGCGCGCGCGGTGTCGGAGTTGAAGCGGTCGCCGACGAAGTCCGGCGCCGTGTACTTCCCGAACCGGCGCAGCTGCGCGGCGAGGAAGATGAGCAGGATGAAGTACCCCGTCGTCCAGCCGACGACGAACACGAGGCCGTAGAACCCCGCGAGCGCGATCGACGCCGCCATGCCGAGGTACGACGCCGCCGACATCCAGTTCGCCCCGATCGCCATCCCGTTCTCGACGTTCCCGATTGACCGGCCGGCGACCCACATGTCGTCGGTGTCGGCGACGCGGAAGACGAACCCGATCGTGAGGAACAGCCCGAGCATCCCGATCACGAGCAGCGCCGGCCCGATCTTGAACGAGATGTCGAGGGCCTCCGGGAGGAGGTCGCTCTGTAGGAGGAACGAGCTCGCCGTCATTCGTCGGTCCCTCCGTCGGTCGCCGCGACGTCAGCACCGCTGCCCGTCTCCGTGACGGTCGCGTGTTCGATACCGTACTTCTCGTCGAGCGCGTCCCGCTTGCGCGAGTACCAGAACGCGAGGACCAGCGCGCTGGTCGGCGCGCCGAACGCGACGAGGAAGTAGTGGATCGGGAAGCCGAGGATCGGCATCTGGCTCGTCATCGGGCCGGGCGCGAGCCGGGTCAGAGTCACCGGTCCCCACACCGCGAGGACCCAGATCGCGAACCCCGTCCAGACGATGCGGAGGTGATCGCGCATGTACGGCGTGCTCGGGTTCAAGATGTTCACCTCCGCCCCGAGGTAGTCGGTGTCGCTGTGCTCCTGTGCCGCGGTCGCGGCGACGCCGCCGTCGGTGGCCGCGTCGTCGGCTGCGCGGCCACCATCGGTCGCCGCGTCGTCAGTTGTGCGACCACCGTCGGTCGCCGCGTCGTCTGGGCTTCGTGAGCTACTGTCTGTCATGTGTTGTGGTGTGTATTGTCGTGGTCCGTTTGTGCGGTTTTATCGTGATATTTACGTCCGGTGTGGTGCGGGGGATCTCTCGTTCGGTGCTCGGAAAACGGGGATGTTCTCGGTTACTCGCCCTTCGCCTTCTGCTGGATCTCCTCGACGATCTCCGGGTTCCGGAGCGTGCTCGTGTTCCCGAGCTCCTTGCCGTCGGCGATGTTCTCCAGCAGGCGGCGCATGATCTTCCCCGAGCGCGTCTTCGGCAGGTCGGGCGTGAACACGACCTGTTCCGGCCGGGCGATCGGGCCGATGGCGTCCTCGACGCCCGCGACGATCGCGTCGCGGAGTTCGTCGGTGCCCTCGTAGCCGTCCTCGGTGGTGACGTAGGCGTACACCGCCTCGCCCTTGATGTCGTGGTCGCCGCCGACGACGGCGGCCTCCGCGACCCCCTCGACGCCGACGATGGCGGACTCGATCTCCATCGTCCCCAGCCGGTGGCCGGAGACGTTGAGCACGTCGTCGACCCGGCCGAGCACGGTGATGTAGCCGTCGTCGTCGATCTTCGCCCCGTCCTCCGGGAAGTACACCCAGTCGTCGGGGTCGTCGCTGTCGGTGTCGGAGTACTCAGCCCAGTACTCCTCGATGTACCGCTCGTCGTTGTTGTACAGCGTCCGGAGCATGCCCGGCCACGGCTTCTGTACCGTGAGGTAGCCGGCCTTCCCGGGCTCTACCTCGTCGCCGAGGGTGTCGAGGATCTGGACGTCGAGGCCTGGCAGCGGCGGCCCCGCCGCTCCCGGCTTCATGTCCTTGATCCCCGGCAGGGTCGTCACCATCATCCCGCCCGTCTCGGTCTGCCACCACGTGTCGACGATCGGGCACTCCTCGTTCCCGATGTGCTGGTAGTACCACTTCCACGCCCGCGGATTGATCGGTTCGCCGACCGTGCCGAGCAGCCGCAGCGAGGAGAGGTCGTGGCGGTCCGGGAACTTCGAGCCCCACTTCATGAACGCGCGGATCGCCGTGGGCGCCGTGTACAGCTGGGTCGCGTCGTACTCGTCGACGATCTCCCAGAGGCGGTCCTGTTCGGGGTGATCGGGCGTCCCCTCGTACATCATCGTCGTCGTCCCGAGCGCGAGCGGCCCGTAGACGATGTAGGAGTGGCCGGTGATCCAGCCGATGTCGGCCGAGCAGAAGTACGTGTCATCCGGCTTGATGTCGAGGACCGACTGCGAGGTCCACGACACCCACGAGAGGTAGCCGCCGGTCGTGTGTTTCACGCCCTTCGGCTCGCCCGTCGTCCCCGAGGTGTACATCAGGAACAGCATGTCCTCGGCGTCGCGGGTGACCGGCTCGACCTCGGCGCCCTCGTGCTCTGAGACGAGGTCGCCGTAGTCGAGTTGGTCGTCGCCGAGCTCGTGGCCGAAGTCGTCGCCGTTCGGTCCGAGCCGGTCGACGACGACGGTCGTGGTGTCGTGATCGACGCCCGCGAGCCCCTCGTTCGCCTTGTCGAGGTGGTCGAGGGGGTCGCCCCGCCGGTAGTAGCCGTCGCAGGTGACGAGGTACTCCGACTCCGCGGAGTTCATCCGGGTCGCGAGCGCGTCCGCCGAGAACCCGGCGAAGACGACGCTGTGGGGCGCGCCGATCCGGGCGCACGCCAGCATCGCGATCGGAAGCTCCGGGATCATCGGCATGTACATCGTCACGACGTCGTCCTCCTCGACGCCCTGCGCCCGGAGCGCGGCCGCGAACTCGTTCACCTCGCGGTGGAGCTCAGCGTACGTGTACGTGCGATCGTCCTCGTCGACCGGTTCGCCGACCCACTCGATCGCGGCCTCGTCGCCGCGCTCGTCGAGGTGGCGGTCGAGGCAGTTGGCCGACGCGTTCAGTTCGCCGCCGGTGAACCACTCGTAGAAGGGCGGGTCGCTGTCGTCCAGCACCTGGTCGTAGTCGGACTCCCAGTCGAGGAGGTCGGCCGCGGTCTCCCAGCACTCCGGCCAGTTCTCGTCGAACTCCTCGTAGATCTCGGGGTCGGAGACGTTGGCCTGCGCCGAGAACGACTCGGACGGCTCGAACACCTCCTGCTCTTCCAGTCTCGCTTCCAGTTGACCGTCACCCTCTGTCATGGTACGGTCGTATCCAACCGATCTCACCATATAAACGCTGGCGCTAAATACGAAAAATCGTGAGGATTCGCGGCCCCGCTCCCGGCCTTTCGGACCCGGAGCGTGTGCGGCACCCGCTTCGGGAGGCCGTGACGCCGGCGTCAGGGGCGCTCTCGGTGGTCTTCCTCGAAGAGGCCGTCGAGGAGCGCGCGCTGGGCCTTCCGGAGGTGGTTGTGGAACGTCGGGGACGAAACGTCCATCGCGTCGGCGACCTCCTCGGCCGTGCTCCCGCGGGGCCAGTCGAAGTAGCCGCCGTGGTACGCGGCCGACAGCGCGGCCCACTGACGGTCGGTGAACCGCTCCGCGACCCCCTCGCGGAACGAGGACTCGGAGCGTGACGACCGGGCGGCGGACTCCTTGCTCGCGAGGCGAGCGTCGTCGAAGGCCGCCCGGAGCCCGTCGGCCACCGGCCGAACGTCGGCCCCCCCGGGCAGATCGGCGACGACCCGCACGCGGCCCTCCTCCGCGGTCGCGCCGCGAACGGTCGCGCCGTGCTCCGTGAGCGTGCGCACCGCCGACCCGCCCTCGACGCGCACGGACACCGAGCAGCCGTCCTCCCGTGTCTCGATCACCCGCAGGTCGGAGACGCCGTCCGCGTCGTCGACGACGTCGGCGACGCCCTGCGGCCTCGCGCCCGCGGCGGAGAGGTACAGCCGGGAGGCCTCGTCGGTGACCCCGACGGTGGAGTCGAGCTCGATCCGACAGCCGAGGGCGTCGCTCGCGAGGGCGAGGAACGCCCCGTCGTCGGCGGTGTGGAACTCCACCTCGGTGACGGCGTCGGAGTGGAGGAGGTCCCGCCACCGGCCGGCCGTCACCGCCCAGCCGAGACAGCGACCGAGCGCGACCAGCTCCCGCCGCTCGACGGCCGAGACCGACGCTCCGTCGGCGGCGACGACGCAGAGCGCGCCGTGCGTCACGTCCCTGTAGCTCGCCGGGACGGCGATTCCCGGTCGCCCGTCGGCGGTCGGCTCGTCGTCCGTCAGGACCGGGTCGCCGGTCTCGATCGCGTCGAGCCACGGGCCCTCCCCGGTGACGCCGCGGTCGACGAGGACCTCCCGCTCGACGCCCGCGGCCCCGACGACCTCGGTCCGGCCGCCGTCGGTCGACCCGCGGACCACCCACGCCTCGGCCCACCGGTCCGACTCGGCCAGCCGCCCCGGGACGGTCGCGAGCGGCGAGCCTCGGTCCTCGCCGTCGGCGAGGGCTTCGAACCCGCCAAGCGCCGTCGGTTCCCGCCCGTCCGGGGCGCGGTTCGCACCGGCACCCCCGTCCGATCCGGCGCCGCCGACGGCCCCGGCAGCGGCGAACGCCTCGGCGACCTCCCGCCCGTCGAGCGGGCCGAGGAACCGGTCCAGCGTCCCCATCGTCTCCCAGCCGCCGGCCTCGCGCACGGCGTGGGGATCGACGCCGCGGTCGACGAGGAGCCGGCGCGCGAAGGCGTCGCGGAGGTCGCGGGGCGTGACATCGGGCGGGACCGCGCCGCCGCTCCGCACCGCCGCCCGCTCGGCGGTCTCGCTCACGATCATCTGGACGCGGCGGGGCGAGACGTCGACGAACGGCTCTCCCGCACCGAGCCCCTCGCTCTCGGCGTACCGTCTGAGCTCGGCCGCCAGCGAGGCCGAAACGGCGGTCTCGCGGTCGACCGTCTCCCCCGTGTCGTCGGCCGGAACCGCGAGGAGACACACCTCCGAGGCGACGCCCGGGCCCCGGAGGTGCCGCGGCGCGACGCGGGGTATCTCGGCCGTCCGCAGCCCGGCCTCGCCGGCGAGCCGAACCGCGACCGCGGCGCGGTACGTCTCGGCGGCGGCCACGAGCGCGTCGTACGCGTCGGCGTCAAGCTCGGCGACCATCAGTTTCGTAGAAACACGAAAAAACGAAGTAAAAGAGTTCCGCTCGTCTCCACTCAGAACGGCTTTGACGCTAATTTACTCTCGGCAGACCCGGAATTCCGGTGTTGAACAGATGACTCAGATCGCGCTTTGTTTCGGTTTCAGAAATATTTCCGAAACAATTCCCGCTCCGACGAGACGAGAACGACCCGCTCAGACGCCGTCGGCGATCCCCCAGGCGACGCGGTCCAGTCGGTCGTACATGCACTCCTATAAGAAACCTTGAGTAGTTTCTAAATGTTCTTGAAGGAATTGTAAATGGTTATCCTTCGCGAACCGACGACTCGATCTCGCCGACGACCTCCGGGTTCCGGAGCGCGCTGACGTCGCCGAACTCCTCGCCCCGAGCGATGTCCTCCAGCAGGCGGCGCATGATCTTCCCCGAGCGCGTCTTCGGGAGGTCCGGGGTGAACACGGTCCGGTCCGCGCGGGCGAGGTCGCCGACTGAGCGGGCCAGCTCGTCGCCGATCGCCGCCCTGAGGGCCTCGTCGGGCTCGACGTCGCTCCGGGTCGTCACGTAGGCGACGATGTCGCCGTCGCCGTCGCCGACGACCGCGGCCTCGGTGACGCCCTCGACGCCGACGATCGCCGACTCCAGCTCGGCGGTGTTGAACCGCCGCGCCCGCACGTTGATCACGTCGTCGACGCGACCGAGGATGGTTACGTAGCCGTCCTCGTCGACCGTCGCGCCGTCGCCGGTGCGGTACCGCCAGCCGTCTTCGGCCTCGACCCAGTACTCGCGGCGGTAGCGCTCGTCGCCCTCGCGGAGCCCCCGCAGCATGCCGGGCCACGGCGACCCGATCGTGAGGTACCCCGGCTCGCCCGGGTCGACCGGCTCCCCGTCCTCGTCGACGACGCGCGCGTCGATGCCGGGCAGCGGGGGGCCGACCTTCCCCGGCTTCATCGGCGTGACGCCCGGCAGGGTCGCGAGCGCGATGGCGCCCGTCTCGGTCTGCCACCAGGTGTCGACGACCGGCGCCTCGCCGCCGCCGACGTGCTCGCGGTACCACCGCCACGCCTTCGGGGTGATCGACTCGCCGACGGTGCCCAGCAGGCGGACCGACGACAGGTCGTGGGCGTCGGGGTACTCCGCGCCCCACTTCATGAACGACCGGATCGCGGTGGGCGAGGTGTAGAAGACGCTGACCGCGTTGCGCTCGATCAGGTCCCAGACGCGGTCGCGGTCCGGGTAGTCGGGCGACCCCTCGTAGAGGACGGACGTGGTCCCGACCGACAGGGGACCGTACACGCCGTATGAGTGGCCCGTGATCCAGCCGATGTCGGCGGCGCACCAGTAGGTGTCCTCGGGGCGCACGTCGAGGACGTTCCGGGTCGTCCACGCGACGTGCGAGAGGTAGCCGCCGGTCGCGTGCTCGACGCCCTTCGGGCGCCCCGTGGTCCCGGAGGTGTACATCACGAACAGCAGGTCGGTCGCGTCGCGCGCGACGGGCTCGACCGTCTCGCCGTCGTGCGCGTCGACGAGCGGCTCGTACCCGTGCTCGTCGTCGCCGAGCGACACGTCGAGCGCGTCCCCGAGCCGGTCGACGACGACGGTCGCCGCGAGGTCGGCGTCGGCCCGGAGCCTGGCGTTGTCCGCCTTCGACTTCTGGTTGAACGCGTCCTCGCGCCGGTAGTAACCGTCGCAGGTGATCAGATACGAGGAGTCGGCCGCGTCGAGGCGGGTCGCCAGCGCCTCCGCCGAGAGTCCCGCGAAGACGACGTTGTGGGGCGCGCCGATCCGGGCGCACGCCAGCATCGCGATCGGCAGTTCCGGGACCATCGGGAGGTACAGCGTCACCACGTCGTCCTCCTCGACGCCGAGCTCCCGCAGCCCGGCCGCGAGCGCGTTCACCTCGCGGTGGAGGTCGCGATAGGTGTACGACCGCCGCTCGCCGCGCTTGCCGAACCACCGGATCGCGAGCTGGTTCCCGCGCTCGTCGAGGTGCCGGTCGACGCAGTTGACCGCGGCGTTGAGCCGGCCGTCCGGGAACCACTCGTAAAACGGCGGGTCGCCGTCGTCGAGCACCGTTTCGTACGGCCGCTCCCAGTCGAGGAGGTCCGCGGCGCGGCGCCAGGCCGCCGGCCCCTCGGCCGCGAACGCGTCGTACACCCCCGCGTCGCTCGCGACGGCCCGCTCGCCGAACCCGGGCGGCGGCTCGACCGCGTCGTCGTCGGCGACGAGTCGGTCCCGCCGTCGGCCGTCGACTCCGGCGTCGTCCATGGTATCTGTTCGCAAGTGAAGGAATGTATACTTTGTCCGGAATCCCGGTCGGTGAGCCGAGTCGACGAGCCGGCGGCGGGCCGCCTACGTCGACTCGGCGGGGACGAGTCCCGCCGCCTTCGACCGGGCGCGGGCCACGACCGAGGGCTTGGCCTCGAAGCCGACGGTCACCTGGTCGCTCGCGTACGACTCCTCGTCGACGTGGCCGTGGTCGTGGATCCACGAGACGAGGCTCATCGCCTCGTCGGAGACGGGGAGGACGAGCCGCTCGCGCTCCCAGTCGGGGAGCTCGGCCTCGACGCGGTCGCGCAGCTCAGCGACGCCCGCGCCCGTCTCCGCCGAGACGGCGACCGGGTCGGGTGCGACGCCGGAGAGCGCGCCGCGCTTGTCGGCCAGCTCGCCGGGGTCGAGCCGGTCGATCTTGTTGAAGACGGTGACGACGGGGGCCTCGTTGCGCTCGTAGAGGGTGTCGTGGCTCGTGACGAGCTTCTCGCGCATCTCCTCGACGGGCTCGCTCGCGTCGACGACGAGCAACACGAGGTCGGCGCGGTAGACGGAATCGAGCGTCGACTCGAACGACTCCACGAGCCAGTGGGGGAGGTCCGCAATGAACCCGACCGTGTCCGTGAGCAGCACGTCGCGCTTCTCCATCTCGGCCCGCCGAGTGGTGGTGCCGAGCGTGGTGAACAGCATGTCCTGCGACTCGGCCGTGGTGTCGAGGTCGGGGTGGCGGTCGGCGTTCTCGTCGACGTCGATCTCGGCCGCGAGCCGGCGCATCAGGGTGGACTTGCCGGCGTTCGTGTACCCCGCGAGCGCGACCAGGTCGAAGCCGGAGTCGCGGCGCTGCTCGCGGCGCGCCTCCTCCTTCTCCGCGATCGACTCCAGCTCGTCGCGGATCTCGGAGATCTGGCGTTTGATGTCGCGCTCGACGCTCTCGTCGTACTCGCCGAGCCCCATGAACCCCGGGCGCTCGTCCCGCTTCGCCAGGCTCGCCTTCGCCTCGGCGCGCGGCAGCTCGTACCGGAGCTCGGCGAGATCGACCTGGAGCTGCGCCTTCCGGGTGTCGGCGCGCTGGCCGAAGATCTCGAGGATGAGCGTGAACCGATCGATCACCTCGACGCCCTCGGGGAGCTCCCCGCCGATGTTGAACGTCTGGTACGGCCCGACGTCGTTGTCGACGATGACGGCGCCGGCGTCGGTCCGGCGGACGAGTTCGCGCAGCTCCGCGACCTTCCCCTCGCCGAACATGAACGCGGCGTCCTCGGTGCGGGTCTGGGTGAGCTCGCCGACGACCTCGTAGCCCGCGGCCGCGGCGAGCTGGCGGATCTCGGCGAGGTCGGCCTCCCCGGAGTCGACTCGCTTGGCGACGACCGCCCGCCGCTCTCGGGGGACCGATTCGGCGTCTGCGTCGGCGCCCGCCCCCTCGACGCTCCCGGTCATACGAGGAGCTCTGGGGCGGCGGACGCGGCGTGGTGTGTTGCCGGCACTGTTTCGCGAACTCCTACGCTCTCGACGTATTTAAACTCGGGTCGGAAGCTCAGGCCGACAGTTCGGCGACCGTCTCCTCTATCCGATCGACTGCCTCCGCGACATCGTCGGCGTCGACGTCCAAGTGCGTCGTAAACCGGGTCGTGTGGTCGTCGAACTCGACGCAGCCGACGCCGGCCGCCTTGCAGGCCTCCACGAGGTCGGCGGCCGGAATCCCGGCCTCGTCGGTGTGCGCGACGACGATGTTGGTGTCCGGCGCCGGCGCGTGCACCCCGTCGAGCGCGTCGAGCCCGGCGGCGAGCCGTTCGGCGTTGGCGTGGTCGTCGGCGAGGCGGTCGACGTTCTCCAAGGCGAGCAGCCCGGGCGCGGCGATCATCCCGGCCTGTCGCATCCCGCCGCCGAACAGCTTCCGAACGCGGCGGGCCTCCTCGACGAAGGCCTCGTCGCCGGCGAGGACCGAGCCGACGGGCGCGCCGAGCCCCTTCGAGAGGCAGAACGTGACGCTGTCGACCGGGTCGACGATCTCGCTCGCGTCGACGCCGAGCGCGACCGCGGCGTTGAACAGGCGGGCGCCGTCGAGGTGGACCGGCACGCCGGCGTCGCGGGCGATGTCGGCGGCCGCGGCGATCCCCTCGACCGGGACCGCGACCCCGCCGCGGTAGTTGTGGGTGTTCTCCAGCGACAGGAGCCCGGTGCCGGGGCGGTGGAGGTCCTCGCTCACGAGCCCCTCGCGAACCTCGTCGGGGGTCGGGACGCAGCGCTCGCCGGCGTCGACCGTCCGGGTCTGGGCGCCCGAGAGCTTCGACGCGCCGGCGAGCTCCCAGCGGTAGATGTGCGACTCGCGCTCCAAGAGGAGCTCCTCGCCGGGCTCAGTGTGGACGTGGACGGCGATCTGGTTGGCCATCGTCCCGGAGGGGACGTAGAGGGCGGCCTCGGCGCCGACCGACTCGGCGGCGCGGCGCTCTAACTCGTTGACGGTCGGGTCGTCGCGGTACACGTCGTCGCCGACCTCGGCGGTCGCGGCCGCCTCGCGCATCTCGTCCGAGGGCGCCGTGACGGTGTCGGATCGCAGGTCGATGGTGTCCTCGTCGATGTCCATCCGTTGCCGGCAATTCGGCGGCCGGTCGGAAATAGGTCGCGCTCGCGCCCGGTTCCGAGTCGGTCCCTTCATAATCCGCGCGACCGATCCCTGTGACATGGCAACGGAAGCCGCGGCCGACGACGCGACCGACGCCCCCGAGCCGTACGAGGCCCTCCTGGACCGGGTTCGTCGCTGGAACGCGGTCGGGAGCGCCGCCGGCGTGCTCGGGTGGGACCAGCAGGTGATGATGCCCGAGGGCGGCACGCCCGCCCGGTCGAAACAGCTCTCGGCGCTCTCGTCGGTCCGCCACGATATGATCACGGACGAGGAGACCGGCGAGCTGCTCGACGCGCTTGACGGCGCCGAGCTCACGGACGAACGAGCGGCGGTCGTCCGCGAGGTCCGCCGCGAGTACGAGCGCGCCGACGCCGTGCCCGTCGAACTGGTCGAGGAGATTTCCGAGACCGGCTCTGAGGCGCTCCAGGCGTGGGAGGAGGCGAAGGCCGAGGACGACTTCGAGGCGTTCGCCCCCTACCTGGAGAAACACGTCGAGCTCAAGCGGGAGTACGCCGAACATATCGACCCCGACCGGGACCCCTACGCGGTCCTCTTCGAGGAGTACGAGCCGTGCCTCTCGATCGATCGCGCCGAGTCGATCCTGGCGGAGCTCCGCGAGACGCTCGTCCCCATGATCGACGCGATCCGCGACTCCGACGCGGACCTCGCCGTCGACACCTTCGAGGGGACCTTCCCCGAGGACGACCAGGAGGCGCTCGCCCGCGAGGCGCTGGAGCTGGTCGGCTACGACTTCGACCGCGGTCGGCTCGACGTCTCCTCGCACCCGTTCACCGCCGGCAACCAGTTCGACTGCCGCGTGACCACTCGCTTCGACGAGTCTGACCCCCTCGGCGCGATCGGCTCGACGATCCACGAGTTCGGCCACGCGCAGTATAACCTCGGGCTGCCGAAAGCGGAGTGGGGCACCCCGCTCGGCGAGGCGCGGGACCTCTCCGTCCACGAGTCGCAGTCGCGGCTCTGGGAGAACCACGTCGGCCGGAGCCGGCCGTTCTGGGAGCTGTTCCTCCCGCGGTTCCAGGAGCGGTTCCCGGGGACCGACGAGGCGACCGTCGAGGACGCCTACGAGGCGGTCAACCAGGTGTACGAGGACAACCTCATCCGCGTCGAGGCGGACGAGCTCACCTATCACCTCCACATCGTCGTCCGGTTCGAGATCGAGCGCGACCTGGTCCGCGGCGACCTCGCGGTCGAGGACGTGCCGGAGGCCTGGAACGACAAGTACGAGGAGTACCTCGGGATCCGCCCCGAGAACGACGCCGAGGGCTGCCTCCAGGACATCCACTGGAGCCACGGGAACTTCGGCTACTTCCCGACCTACTCGCTCGGCTCGGTCATGGCCGCGCAGCTGTTCGCGGCCGCCGAGGAGGAGATCGACGACCTCGACGCGAAGGTCGCAGACGGCGACTTCGGCGACCTCCGGGCGTGGCTCGGCGAGAACGTCCATCAGCACGGCTCCCGGTACGAGACGAACGAGCTGGTGGAGCGGGCGACCGGCGAGGCGCTCTCGGCGGACGCGTTCACCGACTACGTCGAGGCGAAGTACGGCGAGCTGTACGGGATCTGAGTCAGACGCCCAGCCGGAACCCGGTCATCAGCACGATGAGCGCGAGCATGACGGCCGCCTCGAACAGCCCGACCACGAGGTTCTTCTTCTCGATCGATTCGAGCCGGGAGGCGTCCGGATCCGGAGACATCGTCTCGTAGTACGCGCTGAGCTGGAGCCGGTGTGGCACCGCCAGGCCGAACGCGAACAGCCCCCAGCCGAGCCCGAGCGCGAGTCCGGACCACGCGCCGCCGAAGCCGTAGCCGAGCCCGAGGTCGGGCGTGAGCAGGACCGTCCCGGACAACACCGTCGTCAGCGAGAAGCCGACGAGGAAGAAGACGGCCTTCGGGATCAGCGTCGCGTTCACCGCGGCCGACGCCTCCTCGTCGAGCCCGCCGAGGGTCGGCCCGATGAGCGCCGGGAAGATCAGCGCGAAGCCGAACCACACTCCGCCGGCGGCGACGTGCGTGTAAAAGAGCAGCTCGGTGCTCGCGAGCGCGAGGCTCGCGGCGAAGAAGGCAAGCGGCACGAGGAAGCTTCCGGCCGCGAACGCCGGATTCGCGGCCTCTGCCAGGTGCCGAACCCGCTCGACGAACCCCAACTCCGCGACGCGACGACCGCCCTCGTTAGCGACAGCCATGTGAGCCGATCACGAACCGACGTAAAATGCGTTCTGGTCGACACGATCTCGGCCGGTTCTCGCGGCCCAGGGCCGGCTCGAGTCAAGTGGTCTCACTGCGTTCGCTCGGCCCCGCTACTTCTCGATGATGCTCTCCTCCACCGCCTCGCCGAAGTGCCGCGCCACGTCCTCGTAGTAGACGAGCGCCTCGTCGCCCTCCTCCAGGTCGGTGACCGCCTTCTTCCCGTCCGCGGTCGCGATCTTCACCGTCTCGGCGTTCTGGATCAGCGTCTCGACGCGGTCGACGCCCTCCTCGGTCTCCACCTCGGCCTGGATCCGGAACATCGGGCGCTTCTCGATCTTCACGCGCCCGACGATCGCCTCGCGGGTGTGGCCGCCGGTGTCGACCACCTGCACCTCGTCGCCGCTGGAGAGCTCCGCGAGGTAGTTCGTGCCGCCCTCGGCGTTCCGCACGTAGGCGTGGACCGCGCCGGCGTTCACGCGGAAGGGGCGCGACTCGACGTACGGCGACTCCGCGGTCTCGGCGTGGACGAAGAACAGCCCGCGCGACATCGATCCCACGAGCATCCCCTCGTCGTCGTCCATCAGCGAGCCGGTGTCGATGCAGACGCGGTCGGCCATCCCCGTGCGCTCGACCGCGGTCACCTCGGCGTGCCGGAGGTCGAGCGTCTCGCGGTCGGCGGCGTCGCGGGCGTCGACCGCGCCGCGGATCTCGTCGGGATCGTCGGAGTCCAGGAGGACGCCGTCCGCGCCGATCTCCAGCGTCTCGAAGGCGGTCCGGGCCTCGGCCGCGGTCGTCGCGCCGGCGACGAGGTGCGTCTCCTCGCCGACCCGCGCGATCAGGTTCTCCAGCGGGATGATCGACCAGTCCTCGCCGACGACGATCGTGTACTCGGCGTCGTTCGCCGCCTCCTCCGCGAACCGCTCGTACTCGGTGCCGAGCACGCGGACGTACACACCCTGCGCGCGGTCGTCGCGGCGGCGGACCGTCGTGAGGTCCGCCGAGCCGGAGAAGTCGTCCGGGAGGTCGATCGTCCCGTCGCCCTCGCCACCCTTCCCGACGAAGTAGGCGTCGGCCTCGGCGTCGCTCTCGGCGTCGTCGATGACGTCCGCGTCGGAGCGGAACGCCGCGACCGAGACGTCGCCCAGCTCGCGGACGCGCCCCACGTCCGCCTCGTCGACGAGGACCCAGTCCGCGCCGGCCTCGATGGCGGCCGTGATCCGTCGCTTTCGCGTCTCCCAGTCGCCGACGCTCCCGTCGGCCTTCACCCAGACCGTGCGTGTCATTGTCGGAACCTCGCGGCGGGCGGGCTTGAAAACTGCGGAAGGGTCGCGCGTTGCGGGCGACGGCGCGCTCCCGGAGACGACAAAGCACTTATCGCTGAGATAGCACCTACGACTCGAAGAACCGAATGACGCCATCACGCGAGCGGCTCTCGAACGCGGCTTCTCGCTACGCCGCGACGCGCGACGCCCTCCGCGAGCGCGCCGCGCCGTACCTCGGGATCGACCCGCGCGCGCTCGGCGCGTTCCGGATCGCGGTGGCGCTCGTGCTCCTCTGGGACCTGCTCGTCTACCGGCTCCCGGCGGTGCGCGCGTTCTACACCGACGACGGCGTCCTGCCGCGCTCGACGCTCGCCGAGGTGTACCCGGCGCTGGAGGCCGCCTCGATCCACGCGATCTCCGGGTCGGCGCGGGTCCAGACGGCGCTGCTCGCGGTCGCCGCGTTCGCCGCCGTCTGCCTGCTCGTCGGCTATCGGACGCGGGCTTCGACGGGGGTCTCGTTCGTCCTGCTCGCGTCGCTGTACGCCCGGAACCCGCTCGTGATCAACGGCGGGAACACGATCCTGGTCGCGTTCCTCTTCTTGGCCCTCTTCCTCCCGCTCGACGCCCGGTGGTCGCTCGGCGCGAGCCGCGAGACCGACCGTCGCGGTCGAGGCGGTCTCGACGGACGAGACGACCTCGACAAGGGGGCTGGCCGCGAACGGGGAGCCGGGAGCGACCGGCGGGTCTGTTCGCTCGGGACGGCCGTCGCCCTCCTGACGCTCGTGTCGATCTACGCGGCGAACGCGGTCTCCAAGTACCGGAGCGACGCCTGGATGTCCGGCGTCGCGGTCCCGCGGATATACCAGGTTGAGGAGTTCGTGGTGGGACTGGGCCCGCTCGTCTCCGAATGGGCCGCGCTCCTCGCGGCGATGAACTGGCTCTGGATCGCGCTCCTCGCGGCGTCCGTCCTGTTGCTCGTCCCGTCCGAGCGACTCAGGTCCGGCGTCGCCCTGTCGTTCGTCGCCGCGCACCTCGGGATGGCCGCGACGATGCGCCTCGCCGTCTTCCCGTTCGTCATGGTCGCGATCCTCCTGCTGTTCTTCCCGCCGCGGGCCTGGGACGCCGCCGAGGCGGTCGCCTCGAAGGTCCGCGTCCCCGCTCGGGTCGCGGACCCCGCGCTTCGGAGCGACGGCGGCAGCGCGGACGGGGCCGCCCTCTCGGCGTCGGTTCCGTCGGGGGTTCGCCGCGGGGTCCGGGTCGCCGCCGCCGTCCTGCTCGTCGGCTTCTTCGTCGCGCTCGTGTGGTGGCAGGCCGCGGGGGTCGGCCTCGTCGACCTCCCGGCGTCGGAGGCGACCGGCGGGCTGTCGGAGGTGAGCTGGTCGTTCTTCGCGCCGAACCCGCCCGACACGTCAAGCTGGTACGTCGTTCGAGGGACCCTCGATTCCGGCGAGTCGATCGACGCGCTCGACGGCGGGGCGGTCGCGTTCGACCGTCCCCCTGACGCCGCGGAGACGTACCCGACGACCCTCTGGCATCAGTTCGGACACAGGATGCGGTACGCCGGCGAGACGCAGTACCGTCCGGTGGCGGCGTACGTGTGCGAACGGGCGGACCCGAGCGTGGAGTCCGTGACCGTCTTCCACGTCGAACAGGAGGTCAGTCCGAGCGGACCGATCGGGGAGCCGGAGCCGCAGAAGCGGATCAGCACCGCCTGCTGAGGCCTCGCCAGATCCGCCGTCCCGACTCGGGCGGCGCGACGGGCCGCTACGCTTCGATGAACCCGCCCGCCCGGAGCGCCTCGTCGACGCCGGCGTCGTCGTGGACGATCGCGGAGACGGCGCGGGCGATCCCTTCGGGGTCGTCGTGTTGGAAGATCGACCGGCCCATCGAGACGCCGGCCGCGTCGCCGTCCATCGCGCCGCGCACCATCTCGACGGTCTCGCGGTCGGTCCCCTTCGAGCCGCCGGCGATGACGACCGGAAGCCGGGTCGACTCCGTGACGCGGGCGAACGAGTCGCCGTCGCCGGAGTAGCCGGTCTTCACTACGTCAGCGCCCAGCTCCTCGGCGAGCCGGACCGCGTGCCCGAGCGACTCGGGATCGGTCTCGTCGACGCCGGGGCCGCGCGCGTACGCCATCGCGAGCACGGGGAGCCCGAGACGCTCGGCGTCGGCGGTCAGCTCCGCGAGTTCCTCGATCTGGTCGGGCTCGTGGTCGGAGCCGACGTTGATGTGGAACGAGATCGCGTCGGCGCCCGCGCGCACCGCGTCCTCGGCGGTGGCGGTGACGCGCTTGTCGCTCTCGTCGGGGCCGATCGTCGTCGACCCGTTGACGTGGACGATGTAGCCCGCGCCGTTCTTGTTCGGGTGAACGCGCTCCGCGACGCCGCGCTGCGTGAGGACCGCGTCCGCGCCGCCCGAGGTGACGCCGTCGATCGTCGACTCGATGTCGACGAGGCCGTCGACGGCGCCCATCGTGATCCCGTGGTCCATCGGGACGATGAGGTACCGGTCGTTTGTGGAAATACGGTCGAGTCGTGCCGAGAGTCCTGCTGTCATGATGGGTTCGGTCGTTGTGTGAGAGTGTGGCAATCGCAGGTAAGTGGGTTTCGTTCGGGGTCGTATTGGCTCGAACCCGCGCTCACCGCGACTCCGCGGCGCCGACGCGGGCGGCGTGGCCCCGCTCCGCGCCCGCCTTCAGCTCACGCGAGAGCGCCTCCAGCCGGTCCGCGACCTCGGCGGTCGGCAGGTCGTTCTCGACGCCTTCGGCGACGATATCGACGAGCGCCGAGCCGACGATGACCCCGTCTGCGCCGCCGGCGACGATGCGCTCGGCGTGTTCGCCCGCCGAGATTCCGAACCCGACGGCCTTCGGCACGTCGTACTCGGCGAGCCGGTCGAGGCTCTCCGTGGTCTGGTCGGAGACGTCGTCGCGCGCGCCGGTCGTCCCGAGCCGCGCCTGGACGTAGACGTACCCCGACACGCGGCCCATGATCCGGTCGAGTCGGTCACCGACCGTGGTCGGCGCGACGATGAAGATCAGGTCGAGACCGAACTCGTCGCACGCCTCCCGCAGCGGGTCGGCCTCCTCGGCCGGGAGGTCGGGAACGACGAGCCCCTCGATGCCGGCCGCGGCGGCGCGCTCGACGAAGGGACGGGGGCCGGCGCTCGCGGTTTCACCGCTCGCCTCCGAGGCACTCCGCGCCTCGCTCGATCCGTACTGGTAGATCAGGTTGTAGTACGTCATACAGACCAGCGGCGCCTCGACGTCCAGCTCCTCGGCGAACGCGAAGAACCGGTCCGGCGTCATCCCGCCGTCGAGCGAGCGCACGAGGGCGCCCTGGATCGTCGGGCCCTCGGCGATGGGCTCCGAGAACGGGAGCCCGAGCTCGATGACGTCCGCGCCGCCGCGGTCGAGCGCGCGGACGTACTCCAGCGACGCCTCGTAGGAGGGGTCGCCGACGGCGAGGTACGGGACGTAGGCGGGGCCGTCGGCGAAGGCGGCCGCGATGGCCGCGGAGTTCCCCGTCTCGGGCATTCAGATCCCCCCCGTGAACATCGACATGTCCGGCGCCTCGTCGATGTCGCGCTTGTCCGTCTCCTCGATGGCGGCGTCGAGGTCCTTGTCGCCGCGCCCGGAGACGTTCACGACGACGCGCTCGCCGAGCTCCTCGTGGCGCTCCTCCAGGAAGCCGAACGCGTGGGCCGTCTCCAGCGCGGGGATGATCCCCTCCGTCGAGGAGAGCCGGTGGAACCCCTCTAAGGCGGCGTCGTCGTCGACGGCGACGGGGCTCACGCGCCCCTCGTCGACGAGGTACGCGAGCTCGGGGCCGACGCCGGCGTAGTCGAGCCCGGAGGAGATGGAGTGGCTCTCCATGATCTGCCCGTCGGAGTCCTGCAGGAGCTTGGTGCGCGCGCCGTGGAGCACGCCCTCCTCCCCGGTGTACAGCGACGCCGAGTTCGGGGCGACGCCGGCCTCCTCGTCGACCTCCAGCGTCGAGCCGCCGGCCTCGACCGCGTGGAGCGCGACCTCGTCGTCGTCGACGAACTCGGTGAACGCGCCCATCGTGTTCGACCCGCCGCCCGCGCAGGCGACCACGTCGGTCGGGAGCTCGCCGGTCTTCTCTATCGTCTGCGCCCGGGCCTCCTCGGAGATGACCGCGTGGAAGTCCCGCACCATCACGGGGAACGGGTGCGGGCCGACGATCGACCCGATGACGTAGTGGGTGTTCTCGACGGTGGTCGCCCAGTCGCGCATCGTCTCCGAGATCGCTTCCTTCAGCGTGCCGCGACCCGCCGTGACCGGGTTCACGTCCGCGCCGTTCAGCTTCATCCGGAAGACGTTCGGCCGCTGGCGGTTGATGTCGCGCTCGCCCATGTAGATCTCGCAGGGCATGTCGAGGTGGGCGGCCGCCATCGCGGTCGCGGTGCCGTGCTGGCCGGCGCCGGTCTCGGCGATGATCCGTTCTTTGCCCATATACTTCGCCAAAAGCACCTGTCCGAGGGCGTTGTTCAGCTTGTGCGCGCCGCCGTGGAGGAGATCCTCGCGCTTGAGGTAGATCTCGCGGTCGTAGCGCTCTGAGAGCCGGTCGGCCCGCTGAAGCGGGATCGGGCGACCGCCGAAGTCGGCGAGCCGCTCGCGGAACTCGTCCATGAAGCCGTCCTCGTTCTCCAGGACGTACCGCTCGTATGCGTCCGTCAGCTCCTCGATCGCCGGCATCAGCGCCTCCGGGACGTACTGGCCGCCGTAGCGGCCGAACTTCCCGTCCTCGCGGCCGCGCTGGCGGCCGGGGCGTCGCGACAGCTCTCCGGTCTCGATCGTCGTTGACTCGGTTTCGCTCATGTGGGTGTCTCCGTGGTGTCTCGGTGGTCTCCGTCGTCCGCCTCCGCCCGCGTCAGCGCCCGCGTGTTCGCCTCGACGTCGCCGTCCATGATCGCGCTCCCGACGAGCAGCGCGTCGGCGCCGGCCGCCCGCATCCGGCGGACGTCGCCGGGCGAGCCGATCCCGCTCTCCGCGATCAGCGTCACCTCGTCCGAGACGTGGGGCGCCACGGACTCGAAGGTTCCGAGGTCGACGACCAGCTCCGCGAGGTCGCGGTTGTTCACGCCGACCGTCGTCGCCCCCGCGTCGAGCGCCCGCGTCAGCTCCTCGCGGTCGTGGACCTCGACGAGGACCTGGAAGCCGCGGTCGCGGGCGGCCGCCAACAGCTCCGGGAGGTCGTCGCCGACGAACCGCGCGATCAACAGGACGACGTCGCTCTCGACGGCGTCGAGCTGCGACTCGGCGACGACGAAGTCCTTGCGGAGGACCGGCACGTCGACGGCCTCCCGGACGCGTTCGAGCACCGCGACGCTCCCGCCGAAGTGCTCGGGCTCCGTGAGCACCGAGAGCGCCGCGGCGCCGCCGGCGACCATCCCCTCGGCGAGCGCGACGGGGTCGTCTCCGCGGGTGCCGTCGGTGGTCGGGCTCGTCGGCTTGATCTCGGCGATCAGGGGGACCCGCCCGTCGGCCTCGGCGCGGTCGAACGCGGCGCGCAGGTCGCGCGGGTCGGCGTCGACGCGGTCAGTTCGGCCCTAGGCCGCCCGGTCGCGCGCGGCCGACAGTATCGACCTGACCGCGGGGGCCAGCTCGGTTGCATCCTCCATTACTGTACACTAATGCACGTATCTGTTCATAAGGCTTGCGGGGCCGGCCGCCCGTGAAGCGCGCCGAACGCCGCCCAGGTTCCCTCGGCGGCCTCGACCCCTCGTTTTAACCGTCGGGCCCGTCGCATGACGGGTATGAATACGACGGGAACGTCGGGCGTCTTCGCCCGTGAGTTCGAGGCCCTCGGCCGAGCGGTGGAAGTCGGTTTCGCCGGCGGGCGGGTCATCTCGGTGTCGTTCCCGGCGGACGTGCCGGCGGACGCGGAGCCGGACCACGAGCTGCTCGACCGGATCGGCGCGTACGTCCGCGGCGAGCGCGACGAGTTCGCCGACGTCGCCGTCGGGCTCACGGTGCCGACGGACCGCCGCGACGTCCTCGACGCGCTCCGGACGGTCCCCTACGGAGAGGAGGTGTCGGTGAGCCGGCTCACGCGCCTGGCCGCGCTCGACGCGGACGACCCCGACGACCTCGAACTCGTGCGGAGCGCGCTCGACGAGAACCCGGTCCCGCTCCTCCTCCCGGACCACCGGGTACAGGGCGGCCCCCACGCCACACCGGGGGCGGTACGCGACGCCCTCCGGCGGGCCGAGGGGTTGTAGAGGGGACGGTCCGGAGCCGGACCGATCCGAAGCCGGGGTTCCGACGGTCTACTCCGCCGCGTGCTCTCGCCCGTGCTCCTCGATGTTCTCCCAGACGACCGTCATCAGCTCGCCGGTCTTCTCGACGAGGTCCTCGACCGCGCCGTCGGCATTCGCGGGCGCGCAGCCGAGGTCGCGGATCGCCTTCGTCGCCGACGTGTGGTGGACGTGTACCAGGTCGTCGCCCTCGCGCTCGTAGACGATGGTGGTACACGGGAGCATCCCGGCGAGCGTCGGGTCGATCTCGATCGCGTCGAACGCGATCTCGGGGTGACAGACGACGATGAGGGCGGTCCGCTCGACGTCGTCGTGGCCGAGCATTCCCTCGATCATCTCGTCGAGCCGCGTGACCCGTACCGTCTCGAAGTCGGCGAGCTCGTGTTCGATCTGCACGAAGGGGACCGCGTCGTCGAACGGCATGTCGAGGGTCGTGTGGAGCGCCTCGTCGGCCGTGGGCGCCGGTGACCCGCGCTGAGCGTCGCTCATGCCACCGACTCCGACCGCGGCGGCAAAACCGTCCGCCAGCCCGTCAACGACTGCCGCTACCTGTGACGGAGCGCGGCCCTTGCCGGTCGGGACGGACTTATCGGTCGGAGTCGCCTTCGCTCGTCCATGATCGAACTCTCGCGGGCGGTCTACGACGACATCGTCTATCACGCGTACGGCGGCGGCGAGGCGGAGATCTGCGGCGTCCTCGCCGGGACGCACGGGACCGACGGCGAGCCGAGCGTCGTCACCGACACGTACCAGGCCGAGAACGTCGCCGAGACGCCCCAGATCCGCTACCTCATCGACCCGGAGGAGCAGTTCGAGCTCATCGAAACGATCGAGGAGGACGGACTCGACGTGGTCGGCTTCTACCACTCGCACCCCACGGGCCCGACCCACCCGAGCGAGACCGACGCCGCGCGGGCGACCTGGCCGGACCACTCGTACGTCATCTGCGCGCTCGACGGCTACCCGTTCGTCGGCTCGTGGCGCTGGCGGGGCGACGAGGAGGGGTTCGAACAGGAGACGGTCTCGGTGCAGGGCGAGCGGTAGGCGCTCTTCGCGCCGTCGGCGACACCCGCTACTCGTCGTCTCCCTCCGCCGTCCCGTCCGCGTCGTCTTCGTCGACGTCGTCGTCCCGACGACCGCGGACGACGAGGACCGGCCCCACGGAGGCGGCCGCGACCCGTTCGCCCTCGCCGCCGAACACGAACGACCGGAACGAGGGCGCGCGCTCGCCCAGCACGACGGCGTCGTGGCCCGGGACCGCGTCGATCAGCGAGCCGAACGGCGACCCCTCGGCCCCCGACTTCGTGCTCACGTCGATCCCCGCCTCGCGGAGCCGCTCGGCCGCGGCCGCCAGTCGAGCGCTGGGGGGGTCGCCGGCGTCGCCGGCGTCGCCGGCGTCGCCGGGGGCGATCGGACCGGGGCTCTCGGGGCCGCCGGCGTCTCCGGCCTCGTCGGATGCGATGCGGGCGTCCTCCCCGGGCGCGAGGAACAGCGTGACGCCGATCGGCCGGTCGCCGACGAGCGCCTCGACGAACGAGAGGACCCGGTCGGCGTCGACGTCGCCCGAGAGCGACACGAGGAGCCGGTCGACGTCGCCGGTCGTCCCGGGGACGGCGAACGCGTCGGCGTCGACCTCGCCGGCCACCCGGTCGATCGTCTGCTCGCGGTTGTGCGTGAACACGAGCCGATGATCGGCCGCGCCGCCCGCGGCCCGGAACTCCTGGCCCATGTCCTCCAGCGCGGACGTCGCGCGCTCCTCGAACTGGAGCCGGGCCTGGTCCGGCGGCGTCTGCTCCGGCAGGACGTGGTAGCCGAGCACGGTCACGTCGACGGTTCCGAGCAGCGAGATCAGGCCGGGCGAGACGCTCTCTCCGTCGAGCACCGCGATCGGGACGAGTACGCGTGTCATCACAGGGCCCCCTTGAGCGACACGTCGCGGGCGTAGTAGAAATACCATCCGGCCGTCGCGGCGATGACCGCGAGCCCGACGAGGATCGAGAGCCGGTTCATGAAGGCGATCAGCCCGAAGCTGGCGAGCGCGCCGACGACGGGGATGAGGGGCCCCCCGGGCACGACGAAGTCGGGGTCGTACCACTCGGGGCGGTCCCGGCGGATCGCGACGAGCGCGACGCACATCAGCCCGTACATGATCAGGTGGAGGAAGGAGGCGACCTCGGCGAGCAGCTGTACCTGTCCCGTGGCCGCCAGCACGACGACCGGGCCGCCGGCCATCCCCAGCGCGACGTGCGGCGTGCCGTACCGCAGGTTGATCCGGCTCGCCCACCGCGGGAGGAGCGCGTCCTTCGAGACCCCGTAGATCGCCCGCGAGGTGCTGAGGATCGACGCGTTCGCCGACGACATCGTCGCTAACAGTCCGCCGACGATGATCACGAGCGCCCCGGCCGGGCCGAGCAGCGCGCGGCCGACCTCGACCATCGCGGTTTCGCCGGCCGAAAGCAGCGCGTCCCGCGTGAAGATGTTCGTCGCGACGAAGATGGTCAGCACGTACAGCACCGTGACGATCACCACGGAGCCGACCATCGCCAGCGGCAGGTTCCGTCCCGGGTCCTTCATCTCCCCCGCCACCGTCGCCACCTGCGCGAACCCGAGGTACGAGGTGAACACGAGCGCGGCGACCGAGAGGACCGGCCCGGCTCCCCAGACGTTCGCGGCCTGCCCGGGCGGCGTGTCGACGGCGACGAGTCCGAACGCCTCCAGCAGGCCGAACCCGAGGAAGGCGACGAGCATCGAGAGGAGCAGCGCGACGATCCCGTTCTGGAGCTTCGCGGCGTTCTCGGTGCCGGTGACGTTCAGGACGGTGAACCCGACCCCGGCGAGGACGGCGATGACCGAGACGATCGCGCCCGAGCCGACGCCGACCGCGATCCCGACCTGCGCGAGGGCGTCGAGGGCGTAGTACCCGAGTCCGACGAGGTAGAAGGCGGTCGCGAACACCAGCCCGAGCCACAGCGACAGCCCGATGACGGTCCCGGCGAGCGTCCCGAGCCCGCGCGAGATGAAGTAGTAGCCGCCCCCGCTCCGCGGCATCGCCGTCGCCAGTTCCGAGGTCGGGAGCGCGACGAGGAGGGCGATCACCCCGCCGACCGCGAACGAGGCGGTCGCCGCCGTCCCGATCTCCCCGCCGGCGAGCCCCGGGAACACGAAGATCCCGGCGCCGATCATCGTCCCGATTCCGATGGCGAGGCCGCCCGTCAGCCCGATGGTGCGTTCGAGCTCGGCGTCCCCGGTGATCGTCGCCTCCTCGGTCTCGACGACGGCCTCCGCGACCGGCGCGTCGCCGTCGAGGTTGCGGCCGCTCGGCTCGTCGGGCATGTGACGACGGGTACGAACGACCGGCGGATAAGTGTGGGGAGGCGATCCGGTTCGGGGGTCGGCGCGGGTCCCGGCCGGTCAGTCGTCCGCTTCGATCTCCGGCTCGGCGTCGTCGCCGCCGACGTCGATGGCGCAGGAGGCGTTGTACTCGACGTCCCGGACCGACTCGATGGCGGGGTCGTCGCCGCACACCGGGCAGTCGTCCTGCTTGGGGATCTCGACCTTGTCGAACTCCATGTCGAGCGCGTCGAAGAACAGCATCGAGCCGTCGAGCGACTCGCCCTCGCCGATGATGTGTTTCACCGTCTCGGTCGCCTGCAGGCAGCCGACGGTGCCCGGGAGGACGCCGAGGACGCCGGCGGTGGCGCAGTTCGGAACCATCCCGGCCGGCGGCGCCTCGGGGAACAGACAGCGGTAACACGGCGAGTCGTCGTCGCCGGCGAACGTCGTCACCTGTCCCTCGAACTTGAAGATGGAGCCGTGCGAGAAGGGGATCCCGGCGAGCGTGCAGGCGTCGTTGACGAGGTACCGCGTCGCGAAGTTGTCCGTGCCGTCGACGACGAAGTCGTAGCCGTCGATGAGTTCCTCGATGTTGTCCGAGGTGACCCGGAGCTCGTGCTTGCGGACGTCGATGTCGGGGTTCAGCTGCTCGACGAAGTCGGCGGCGGAGTCGACCTTCTTGCGGCCGACGTCGTCGTTCCCGTGGATCACCTGGCGCTGGAGGTTCGACAGCTCGACCTCGTCGTCGTCGGCGATACCGAGCGTGCCCACGCCCGCGGCGGCGAGGTACTGGATGATCGGCGCGCCGAGCCCGCCCGCGCCGAGGACGAGCACCTCGGCGTCGAGCAGGGCCTTCTGCCCCTCGGGGCCGACGTCGTCCATGATGATGTGTCTGGAGTAGCGGTCGAGCTGCGTCGGGTCGAGATCGAGGTCACTCATTCGCACTTGCTTGTCGCTACGAACGCATAAGCCGGCCGCCCACCGGCGCGTCCTGCCGGCATCTCGGAGGTGCGTCCCGTCCGCACGACCGGCGACGGCTCCGACGGCACCGACGCTCGTCTCGTCGGCGACGGGGAGACCGTCCGACGGGAGCCGTCGCGGTCGGATCGATCCGGCTCGTCGGTCGTGTTAGACCGTGGCCGCGGTTGCCGTCGACGCGTCCCTTTTTGCACTGGGACGCGAACGCGACGTATGGCAACGATCAAGCTGCCGGCCGTTCTCGTCGGCGGGTCCGCGACCTCGGAGGTCGAGGTCGAGGGCGACACCGTCCGGGAACTGTTCGACAACCACGCCGACGAGCACGGCCCGGAGCTCCGGGACAGCGTGCTCGACGACGGCGAGATCAAGGAGTTCATTAACGTCTACGTCGAGGGGACGCCCGTCGACGGCGTCGACGCCGAGGTCCCGGCCGACGCGCAGGTCCGCGTCATCCCGGCCGCCAGCGGCGGTCGATAACGGTTCCGTTTCCGTCCTCGCAACGACCGTCGGTTTATAAGTAATCCTCCCAGAGCGGGATGTCCGCGTACTTGTCGCCGCGGTCGCACAGCATGAAGACGACCACGTCGTCGTCCGCGAGGTCGCCGGCCGCGTCGAGGTTCGCCACCACCGCGGCGCCCGCGCCAGCGGACGTGCCCACGACGAACTGTTCGTCGACGCGGAGGTGCTCACGCACCGTCGCCTCGTCGTGCCGGCCGAGGTCGGCGATCGGCACCGGATCGTCGAGGTAGCGCTCCCGGAGGGCCCGCGCCCGGTCGTAGGCGTCCGAGGTGGTGACGTACTCCGTCCGGTCGAGCACCGACTCGTCGTACGTCTCCGGGTGGTAGTGGTCGCCCGTTTTGAGGAACTTCAGACCGTCGATGGCGTGGAGCTGCTCGTCCGGCTCGAAGCCGACGACCTCGACCGCGCCGTCGCTCAGGTCGGTCAGGCCGCGTCCGGTCCCGGTGATCGTCCCGCCCGTGCCGACGCCGGCGACGAAGTGGGTCACGTCGCCGTCGGTCGCCTCGTAGATCTCCCGGGCGGTCGTCCGCTCGTGGGTACCCGGATTGTCGGGGTTCTCGTACTGGTTCGGGCGGAAATACGCGTCGGGGTCGGCGGCGATGATCTCCTCGCAGCGCTCGATGACGGCGTCGTAGCCGAGGTTGGCGTCGACGAAGTGGATCTCCGCGCCGGCGTCCCGGACGGCTTCCACCTTCCCGCCGGCCGCGTTGTCGGGCATGACGATCTCCACGTCGTAGCCGCGAGCGGCCGCGAGCCGCGCCACCTCGCTGCCGGTGTTGCCCGAGGTCGGCTCGATCACGGTGACGCCGGGTTCCAGCTCGCCGCGCCCCTCGGCGCCGTCGAGCATCCCCTTCGCGATCCGGGACTTGATCGACCCGCCGCCGTGCGGGGCGTCGTAGAGGTTGAACCACTCCGCCTTCGCGTACACGTCCGCGTCGGCCTCGATGTCGAGGTCGAGCCCCACGAGGGGCGTCTCGAAGATCGTCGACTCGTCGACGACGTACTCGCTCATGGGTCCCGTAGATCGCTCCCCGATAAGAGTCCGACGGAAACGGTCGTCTCGACGCCTATCGCGGTCGTGCGCCGCGATCGCCCGTCCGAGATACGGGAGAAGCCTGCCGCACACGAAAGGGGTTACCGGGCGAGACGCGTATCGGCCCGTATGAGCCAACCATCATGGGACGACGTCGTCGAGATGCCCGACGAACTCGACGACGAGACCGCCGAGTCGCTCTTGGCGGACGCGACCGAGGTACAGGACATGACCGGCGAGGTCTGTCCGTACCCGCAGGTTGAGGCGAAGAAGGCCATCGCGGGGCTCTCGCCCGGCGACGTGCTGGTCCAGAAGACCGACCACGTCCCGAGCACCGAGAACGTCCCGAAGGCGGTCGGCGACGACGCCACCGCCAAGGTGTGGAAGTCGGGCGACGGCCGCTACCGCATCTTCATGCGGAAGGAGTAATCATGGTCGAGGAACTCACCCCCGAGGAAGTCAACGAGCGCGTCCAGAAGGGCGACGTCCGCGTCATCGACACGCGGCCGCCCGAACAGTACGAGCAGGGTCACATCCCCGGCGCGATCAACGTGCCGCTGGGCGAGCTCCCCGCCCGCGTCCCCGACATCGACTGGGACGACACCGACGTGGTCTGCGCGTGTCCGGTCGGCCAGTCGTCGAAGCAGGCCGCGATGCTGATACAGAGCTACGAGGGCGTCGAGGACGGCGTGCTCGTCGCCAGCATGGCCGGCGGCTACGAGGAGTGGGACTTCGACCTGGAGACCGGCGCGGCGGCTGACGCCTGAGCCGGCGGTCGAGGTTTTTGCTGCTATTCTCGCCTTTGAGAGGCTTCACGGCCGAGAGTCGTCGACGCCGATTCGGTACTCACTATCCGGTGCGGTGGCGCGCGCCTGCGAGCGGCCGCCCCCGGCGGCCGCGAATCAGCGCGTGCGAGGGAGTCGCGAACGAAGTGAGCGACGAGGCTGGGGAGGCGTGAGGTGCTGTGCGGAGCGGTGCGGGGGCGGGACTCAAAGGGGCAGCCGTGAGGGCGACGCAGGCGACGCCAAGCACCGCAGGGAGCGAACGGAGTGAGCGACCGAGGAGCACAGCGAGCGTGCGTCGCCCTCACGGCTGGGGCTTTGGAGGTGTCCGTTGACGATCCACCAGCAGTTGTGCACCGGGAAATCGATCCGCTACCGTACTAATTGCCGAACCCGAATTCGATCGAGAACCCCATTTAAATCGCGCAGCCGACCTCGCGGTACATGTAGTGGGTCATCACGTAGACGCCGAGGATGATCCCCGCGCCGGCGAGGAAGGAGTGGACCGAGAGCAGCGCGATGCCGGAGAAGAGGTTCGCGATGTTGCAGCCGGCGGCGAGCCGCGAGCCGACGCCCATGAGGAGCCCGCCGACGGCGTAGTTCGGCACGCGATTCAGCTTCGGCTTTCGGACCCGGAAGTCGCCGGAGGCGTACGCGGCGAGGAAGGAGCCGACGATCAGCGACGCGATCATCACCATGTCGATGGTCAGCGAGATGTCGCCGTCGCGGAACAGGATCGACCCCCAGTACTCGACGCTCGCCACGTCGAAGCCGGCGCCCGCGAGCAGGTAGCCGGCCCAGCGCGCCTCGCTGCCGGTGATCGCCCAGTGGCCGTGGACGTAGAACCAGAGGCTCGCGACGAGCGCCATCGCCACGCCCGCGGTCCGCGCGTCCCACGAGTCGCGGAGCCGGGCTTTCAGCGGCCGGTCGTCGTTGAACAGCGCGCGGACGTACTCGACCGTGCCGTCGGCGATGCCGCGCAGGCCGACCGAGACAGCCGAGACCGTCCGGGAGGCGCCGAGCGCGGCCTGCGCGCGGGTGTCGGCCCCCACGCCGGTGCCGCCGGACGGGTCGTCCGGGAGGGCGCTTTTTCCCTTCACGAACGCGTACGCGAGGGTGCCGACGGCGACCGCCAGCGCGCCCGTGACCGCCGGCGAGAACGGGAGTGAGAGGTACAGCGTCTGCCCCTCGAACGGGTTCAGCGTCTGGAAGTAGTACGTCTCCGCGACCGGGAACGCGAACGCGAAGAGGACGTAGCCGACGAACATGAAGAGGAGGACGAGCCAGAACTGGAGGTATCCCTGCCCGGCGCGGTAGAGGGTCCCGGAGGCGCAGCCGCCGGCGAGGGTCATGCCGAGCCCGAAGACGAAGCCGCCGAACAGCGACCCGAGCCCCCAGGCGGGCGTCCAGAAGCCGCGGAAGTAGCCGAACGTCGCCTGAACGCTCCAGAAGACGGTCATCACGGCGATACCGGCGAGTAATCCCTTCAGCACGCGGGTGTCTTTGAACGCGACGAAGTCCCGGAACGCGCTGACGAAGCAGAACCGCGCCTTCTGTAAGAGCACCCCGAACGAGAGCCCGACCGCGATCGATATCCCGACGTAAGCGACGGGCGAGAGCATCATTACCGGGGGGAGTGTGCCCGCACCTAAAACGTCGCTGAAGACGGTAACGGTGCGCACCGGTCTGAGGAACGAGCAACATTTGCTCTTATATCACACACGGGGCAACGAAGCGCGCGTCCGAGAGCCCTTTACGCGCGAGCCGCGTCGTGACGGTATGAGCGACGACTGCGGCTGCGGATCGAACGACGCGACGCCGGGCGCCCCGGCCGACGGGGCGACCGGCGCGTCGGGCGGCGCGGGACCGCGTCCCGCGAAGGGGAGCGAGCTGGCCAACGACGACCGGCGGAATCCCTTCGCCGACGGGATCGACCGACGACGCCTCCTGCAGGCCTCCGGCGCCGTCGGCGCGACGACGGCGCTGGCCGGCTGTTCCGGGGGAAGCGACGGCGGGACCGGAGACGAGGCCGCGCCGACGATGTTCGTCTTCAACAACGGCGACCGGACGCTGAGCGTCATCGACACCGAGAGCGACGAGCTGCTCACGACCGCGTTCCTCGGCACGACAGCCTCCTTCCCGGCCAACCAGTACTCCACGGGAATCGACGACGAGCACGACGTGCTCTGGCTGAACGTCTCGGGCGGCGTCCGGGCGTTCGACCAGCGCACGCTGGAGGAGCTCGCCTTCGTCGAGACGGGGTACGGCCCGAACTACCCGAACGTGACCCCCGACGGCGAACACCTCCTGATCGCCTCCGGCGGGACGACCGGGATGGAGCCCGAGGGGGACGCGAACCACGCCATCTTCCGCGTCGACGCGAACCGCGACAGCGACACCTTCGGGGAGGTGACCGCCGAGATCGAGACCGGCTACGTCGGCCCCTGTGACATGACGCTCGGGCCGAACGGCGACTACGCCTTCGTCGTCGACGTCGCCGACGAGGCGATCCGCGTGCTGAGCGTCGACCCGTTCGAGACGGTGAACCGCGTCGACGCCGGCGAGCCCGTGACCGAGGGGAACGTCCTCCCGTTCATGTGTACCGCCTCCTTCGACGGGGAGCTCCTCCTCGTCGAGAACGGCGAGGGGACGCTCGGCGGCGACCCCGAGGTGCCCCGCGAGGGCTCCGAGAGCGTCTGGGACATCTCCGACCCGGAGAACCCGGAGGAGGTCGCGAAGGTCACCCGCGACGACGGGCTCCCGGGCGCGCCGATCACGAGCGAGGTCGCGCCGGACAACACCGCCGCGTACCTCTTCATCCCCGGCGAGGGCGTCGGCGTGATCGACCTGGAGGCGAACGAGTACGAGACGACCCTCGACGTCGGCGGCAGCAGCATCGCCGGCGCGTGGGGACCGAACCGCGAGAAGCTGTACGTCCCCGTGCAGGACGCGAACCAGGTCGCCGTGATCGACCACGCGAGCCGCGAGGTCGTCGCGACGGTCGAGGCCGGCGAGGCGCCCACCGGCGCGGTCGCCGGCACCGTCCGTCCGGAGGAGGACGCGGTGTCGCGGGTGCAGGCCTCGCTCGCCTCGCTCGGCATCACGTTCGGCGAGATGGAGGCGTCGTGGTGCATGGACGACCACTGCTACTGCGGATGATCCCCGACGACGCGCCCGATGACGGGAATGCCGATGACGACCCCGACGAGCGCGAGCCGGACCCGGCGTCGACCCGTCGCGGGCTCCTCCGAGCCGCGGCGGGCGCGACGGTCGCCGGCGCGGCGAGCACGGCGGGCTGCCTCGGCGTCACGACCCCCGCCGACGTCGCCGCGCGGAACGAGGTGACCGGGAACGTCGCCCACTTCGTCGGGCCGAGCTGGCTCGCCGACAACCGCGACGACGTCGTCGTCCTCGACGCGCGAAACGCCGAGCGCTTCCGCGAGGAGCGGATATACGGCGCCAGACGCGTCCCGTTCGACGCGATCACGAGCCGGGAGTCGACCGACACCGGCCTGGTCCCGGACGTCGAGGCGATCGCGGCCGCGTTCGGCGAGGTCGGCGTGTCTCCCGACGACGATGTCCTCGTCTACGGCGCGAGCGTCGGGTCGCGGGTGACGCGCACCGCGTTCGCGCTCGCGGCGCTGGGCCACGAGGGCTCGATCCGCGTCCTCAACGGGGGCCTCTCCGGCTGGAACGGCCGGCTCGGGACGGGCTCTCGGGACCGGGTCACGCCGACCGAGTACGCGCCCGACCCCGCCGAGTCGGCGTGGGTCACCCGCGAGTGGCTCGCCGAGCGCGTCGGGACGTTCAACGGTGAGGGCCCCGGCCTCGTCGACGTTCGCGCCCCGGAGGCGTACCTCGGCGCGCCCGCCGCCGACGCCCTGAACCTCGACAACGACCGCCACGGCCACCTCCCGGGCGCGATCGGCGTCCACTGGGTCGGCAACGTCGCCGGCCGGCGGATGACCGAGCCCGGGCGCCTCGTGCAGCTGTACGAGGGCGAGGCGGAGCTGGACCGCGCGGGCACGGTCGTGGTCTACGGCGACGACAACGTCGATCCCACGTCGACGTGGCTGACGCTCCGGGCGGTCGGCTTCGAAGACGTGCGCGTGTACGACGGCGGCTTCGGCGAGTGGGCGAACGTCGAGGGCGACCGCGGCCGGTACCCCGTCGAGACCGCGACGAGCGTCGTGATCGAGGCGGAGGGGAGCGTCGGCGGCGACGACGGCAGCGGCGACTTCTCCTGTACGGGATGACCGAGGGCGGCTCCGAGCCACGTTCCGACCGTCTCGTCGCCGTCCCCTGCGAGGGCGACGACGTCCTCGCGCTGTTCGCGCTCGCCGACGGGGAGCCGCTGGGCGAGGTCCCGGTCGGCAGCCACCCGGTTCACGCGACGACCGCCGCGGGTCGGACCTTCGTCACGACGATGGGCGAGCGGGCGGTCACCGCGGTCGACCCGGACGGTGCCGTCTCGCGGATCGAGACCGGCGTGCTCGGTCCATCCCACTTCGCGAGCGCGAACGGCGAGCTGTTCGTCTCCTGTACCGCTGGCGACGCGCTCGCCGTGGTCGACCCCGAGTCGCTGACGCTCGTCACCCGGATCGGGGTCGGCGCCGAGCCCCACGAGGTCGCGGTTTCCCCCGACGAGGGCCGGCTCTACGCCGGCAGTCGACGAGCGGGCGTCGTCGACGTCGTGGACCCCGTCGCCCGCGACCGACCCGGCGCCGTCGACATCGGCGCCGGCGCCCGGGTGCAGGGCGTCGCGGTCGGCCCCGACGGCGACCGCGGGTACGCCGTCGACCAGGCGGGCGATCGGGTCGTCGCGTTCGATGCGAGCGAGGATTGCGTCGGACGCGACGGGGCGGACGCCCCGACCGACGACCCCGTCATCGGCGCGGCCGCGGTCGGCGCGGACCCGTACGATCTCGTCGTCACCGCCGACCGCGTCTTCGTTCCCGGCCGCGGGGACGGCGTCGTCCACGAGTTCGACAGCGACCTCGGGCTCGTCGCGGTCCACGAGGGGTTCGATCGCCCAGTCGACCTGTTCGAGATCGGCGGGGAGCGGTGGGTGCTCGACGCGGCCGCCGCCGGGCTCCGGTCGCTGTCTGGCGGCGTCGTCGAGACATCGGCGCCGGGACTCGTCGCGACCCGGGTCGGCGACCGATTGGTCGTCTCGCACTACGACGACGACCTGATCTCACTGGTCGACATCGCGGACGGGACGGTGTGGACGGCGGAGACGGGAAGGTATCCGTTCGGCTCCGTCGTCGTCTGACGGCGGACTCGCTTCCGCCGCGGTCGACGCTCCGCAGCCGCGGTCGACACTCGTCACAGACGGCGGGGAACCCTGCCGGTGCCCGCGGAGCAATCCCCTCTCCCGTCGTCCCCGACGTATGAAAGTCGCCTACGTCTTCGCGACGGCCGGACAGACCATCGACTACGTGCTCGGGGACATGATCCTCCCGCAGCTGGAGGCCGAGGCCCACGGCGCCGACGTGGTCGGCATGTTCTTCTTCCACGACAACACGTACGCCCTCCGCGAGGACGACCCGCTGGGACAGCGGCTCGCCGACGTGGCGGACGAGCGGGACATCCTCCTCATGCTGTGCGACCAGTGCGCGACCCGCCGCGGGCTCGCCGAGTTCGACCGCACCGACGAGCACGGGCGGGACCGTTACGAGCCGACGAACACGGTCGAGGGCGCGACGGTCGGCTGCTTCCCCGACCTCTACGCGGCGCTCGGCGAGGTCGGCGTCGACCACGTGATCACGCTGTGAACGGTTTCTCCCGGCCGCTGGCGGAGTTTTAATTCAGGTGAGTTGAAACATAAATCGATCGCTATCGTTTATTACGGACACACGACTGAACCAGAGCTAATATCCGCCGGTTCCGCAGTCCATATGCGGTATCCGACGGAATTCCATGACCGACGAGACACATCCATCCAAGCGAGACGGAGCAGCGTTCGGACAGACGTCGCGGCGGGCCGCGCTCGGCTTCCTCGGCACCGCGGGGTTCGCCGGGCTCTCGAGCGCTGCGGCGAGCGCGAGCAACGGGAACGGAAACGGCGAGAACGGCGGGAACGGCGACGCCGGCGACGCCAAGAACAAGGCGCACATCAACGTCCTGACGAACCCGAACTTCATCACGAACGCCGCCGACGACGCGGCGCCGTTCGGCGACGACACCGAACTGTACGATCCGGGTCCGGTCTCGGTCCCGCTCAACGAGATCATCGCGGAGAACGAGGAGTACGACGCGATACTCAACCGCCCGCTGAACGACGGGAAACACCAGATCGTCGAGCCGCCCGAGGGGTACGACCGCGACGACGGCTACGACGAGGGCTGGAAGCCGATAACCTGGGGGGAGTACAGTGAGGTCGGCGGTCACGCCATCGTCGGCGGGACGAATCCGAACAAGGGAACGCGCGTCAATATCAAGGTCGAAGACGGCATCCCGAACGGGCAGTACACGATCTGGGTAGTCAAGTTCTCGGCCCTCGCCGAGGACAGCGACCTCGATCCGGACGACCCGTTCGTGACGCCGCGGGGGAACGCCCTCGTCGGCTTCCACAACCTCGGGCCGAAGTTCGACAGCGACGGCGAGTCCGAGAACGACTTCACCGTCGACGGTGACGGCGACGGAGAGATCAAGCTCTTCCAGGAGGGCGGCGAGCTGAGCGGTGTCCCCGGGTTCCGACCGCTCAAGGGCGAGGACATCGACGACCCGGTCGAGGACGGTCCGGTCCCGTTCGTCGGCGAGGCGGACGACTACGAGCAGAACGCCGAGGATCTGATCCGGATCGACAACGATCTGCGCGAGGAGGACGAGATCCACTTCGTCGGCGCCTACCACTACGACGACCAGACATGGGGCGTCTACCCCGGCCCCTGGCACGTCAACCACTTCAGCGCGGTCTTCGCGTTCGACGCGTAGGGGCGTCTCAGATCTCGAAGTCGGGCGTGTCGAACGCGCCCTCGTCGGCCTCGACGTCGTACCCCTCGATGGCGGTGAGCGCGACGTCGAGCGTCGTCTCGACGTTCCACCGACCCGTGTTGATCGCGAGGTCGTAGATGGAGCGGTCGGAGAGGTCGATCCCGTAGTACGACTTGTAGCGCTTCTCCTCTATCACCTCGCGGACCTGCATCTCGGAGGTCATCTCCTCGCGGTCGAGCGTCCGGTCGGCGCGCACCTCGTCGGGCGCGTCGAGCCAGATCCGGACGTCGGCGCGGTTCCCGGCGATCCACCCGGCGAGGCGCGACTCCAAGATGAACGCCTTGTTCGCGGCCCCCCACTTCTCGGCGATCCGGCGGAGCCGCCGGTCGAGCGCGCGGTCGATCTCCTCCGACTCGCCGGTCTTCGCGATCAGCTGCGAGAGGCTCATGTCGCGCTCGGCGGCGATCTCGCGGAACAGCTCGCCCCCGGAGACGTAGCCGCAGTCGAGCGCCTCGGCGAGCCCCTCGACCAGCGTCGTCGCCCCGCACCCCGGCGGCCCCGAGACGGTGACGAACAGGTTGCGGTCTATCTCCCGCTCCGTCGCCGGCGAGGTTCCACTCATACGTGCGGCGCCACGGACGGACCGCGGATAAACGAGGCGGTTCGCGTACGGCCGCCGACGCGAGCGAGCGCGCGGCCACCGACGCAACCGATATCCCTGCGCGCGCCCACGTACGCGACAGTGACGGAACTCACGGACCGCGGCGCGGAGCGCCCGTCGGCGCGGGCGCTCCTCCGCGAGGCGCTCGCCGGACGCGACGCCCCCTCCGTCGAGTTCGACCCGGAGTCGGTCCCGCTCCCGGACGCCGGCGTGCTCGACCGGCTCTCGCCGCCGGTCCGGCGGTGGTGGGTCTCGGAGTTCGGCGCGTACGTCGGCGAGAACGGGGGCTTCTTCACCCCGCCGCAGCGCGAGGCGATCCCGCACGTCGACGAGGGGCGGAACTGCCTCGTCGCCGCGCCGACCGGCAGCGGGAAGACGCTCGCCTCCTTCACCGCCGTGCTCGACGACCTCTTCGCCCGCGAGCGGGCGGGAGAGCTGGAGAACTCGGTGTACTGCCTATACGTCTCGCCGCTGAAGTCGCTCGCGAACGACATCAAGCGCAACCTGGAGGCTCCGATCGAGGGGATCGCGGCGGAGCTGTCGGCGGCCGGCGAACCGGGCGACGACGCCGACCCCGGCGTCCGCCAGGCGATCCGCCACGGCGACACGAGCAAGGCCGACCGGCAGGCGATGCTGGAGGAGACGCCGCACGTGCTCAACACCACGCCGGAGACGCTGGCCATCCTGCTCAACTCCCCGAAGTTCAAGGAGAAGCTCCGGACCGTCGAGTACGTGATCGTCGACGAGATCCACTCGCTGGCGGCGAACAAGCGCGGCGCGCACCTCGCCGTCTCGCTGGAGCGGCTCACGGAGCTGGCGGACGGCTCGCCGACCCGGATCGGCTGCTCGGCGACGGTCGAGCCGCTCGACGAGGTCGCCGAGTTCCTCGTCGGGCGCGAACGGGTTTCCGGGGAGGTCGGCGGCGAGTCCGGACTCGAACCCCGGCCGTACGAGCTGGTGGACGCGCGGTTCGTCCGGGAGTTCGACCTGGAGCTCCGGACGCCGGCGGCCGACCTGATCCACACCTCCCGGTCGGTCGTCACCGACCGGTTCTACGAGTCCCTCCGCGAGCTGATCGAGGGCCACGAGAACACGCTGGTGTTCACGAACTCCCGCTCGGGTGCGGAGCGCACCCTCCAAGAGCTCCGCGAGCGCTTCGGCTACGACGAGTCGGATTCCGGCTGTCACCACGGGAGCCTCGGCGAGGGCCAGCGCACCCGGATCGAGGAGGGGCTGAAGGCGGGCGAGCTCGACGTGGTGACCACGTCGACGAGCCTGGAGCTCGGCATCGACATGCCGCACCTCGACCTGGTCGTACAGGTGGGGTCGCCGAAGTCGGTCGCGGCGCTGCTCCAGCGCGTCGGTCGCGCGGGCCACAGCCCCGGCGAGACGGTCGAGGGGCGGGTGTTCGCGCTCGACCGCGACGAGCTGGTCGAGTGCGCGGCGATGCTCGCCCGCGCCGAGGACGGCTTCGTCGACCGCGTCTTCCTCCCCGAGGGCGCCTACGACGTGGCCGCCCAGCACGTCTACGGAATGGCGATAAACCGGATCCGTCCCGACCGAGAGGTCCGCGAGACGCTCCGGCGCGCCCACCCGTACCGCGACTTCGGCGAGGACGAGTACGAGCGGCTGATGCGGTACCTCACGGCCGACTACGAGGGGCTCGCCGACAGGAACGTCTACCCGAAGGTGTGGCGCGACGAGAACGACCCGCCGGGCGGGGAGCACCACCACGAGGGCCACCCGGTCGGCGAGCGCCTCGTCGGGAAGCGCGGCCGGCTCGCGCGGGTCATCTACATGACGAACATCGGCACCATCCCGGACTCGTTCAGCTGTCAGGTGCTCACGCGCGACGGGGAGCCGGTCGGGACGCTCGACGAGAGCTACCTCGACACGCTGGAGTCGGGGGACGTGTTCTCGCTCGGCGGCGAGCGGTTCGCCTTCCGGTACCGGCGCGGCTCGAAGGTGTACGTCGACCGGACGAGCGAGCGCCCGACCGTTCCCTCCTGGTACTCCGAGCGGCTGCCCCTCTCGTACGACCTCGCGCGGGAGGTGTTGGCGTTCCAGGGCGAGCTGCTCGACCGGCTCGCCGAGGGCGGACCGCCCGCGGTCCGCGCGTGGCTCCGCGAGTTCCCTCTCGACGGGAACGCGGTCAGGGCGATCGCCCGGACCTACGACGAGCAGGTCGCGTACGCGGGCACCGAGAGCGTCCCGACCCCCTCGCGGCTGGTCGTCGAGGAAGAGCTCGACCGCGCCGAGTACAAGCGCAGATTCTACGTCCACTCCAACTACGGCCGGCGATTCAACGACGGCCTCTCGCGGCTCGTCGCCGCCGCGGTCGCGGACCGCACGGACGCGAACGTCGCCGTCGCGGTCGCGGACCGGGGCTTCTCGCTCGCGCTCCCGCTGAACCGCAAGGTCGACGTCGCCGCGATCCTCCGCGGGCTCGACCCCGAGACGGTCCGGGAGGACCTCCGCGAGGCGGTGCGGGGGACGGACCTCCACCAGCGCTACTTCCGGATCGACGCGGCCCGGTCGCTGCTCATCCTGAAGCGGTACAAGGGGTACGAGAAGACCGCGGCCGAACAGCAGGTGTCGGCCGAGATGCTGCTCTCGTTCGCGGACGAACTCGACGAGTTCGCCGTCGCCGAGGAGACGTACCGGGAGCTGTTAGAGGACCGGCTCGACGTCGCCGGGATCCAGGAGGTGCTCGGCGAGGTCGCGGACGGCGACATCGAAATCGTTCACCACGCCGTCGACTCGCCGACGCCGCTCTCGTTCGGGCTCGCGACGCTCGTCGACTCCGACACGGTGCTCGCCGAGGACGAGTCGGCGGTGCTTCAAGAGTTCCACGCCCGCGTCACGGAGTCGATCGAGGAGAGTGAGGAGAGCGACGACGGCGACGAGTCGTGAGCGGGCGCCCGCGGCTGCGACGCCCTCACGGCCCCGGAATTACCGAGGGGATTACGTCCGGAAGGCCGCCGAGGATCAGCGTCGTGTAGTGGAGGAAGACCGCGAGCGCCGCGAGGGAGAGCAACAGGAGAGACAGGAGGATCAGGCGCTCGTCGCGCCCGACGGCGGCGCGGGCATCGGCGGCGAACCGCGAGGGGGGACCGGTCGTCGGCATCGACGGTTCCTACGCGCTCGGCGGTTTAAAAGGGTCGCACGGGACGGTGGGCCGCTTCCGGTCGTCGCGATTTCGGTCGCCGCGCTCCCGCCCGGCGCCGGTCAGTCGCTCTCGACCGGCGGCGTCTCGGAGCGCGACAGCGGCTCGCCGTCGACCGGTTCGTCGGGGTTAGCGTCGATCGCGGCCTCGCTGAGCCCGAGCTGGGCGTCGACGTCGGCGTCCTCGCGGACGTGGACCGTGCCGCGGTGGATCGCGATCGCGTCGGCGAGGTGGAGCCGGACCGCGTCGAGCAGCACGTCGGCCTCCAGCGGCTGCCCGCGGCGCTTGATCTCCGAGACCTCGGCGCCGGCGGGCACGTCGAAGGCGCGCTGGGCGATCACGGGCCCCTGGTCGAGGTCGGTCGTCACGTAGTGGGCGGTGACGCCGGCGATGCGGACGCCGGCGTCTTTCGCCTGCCGGTACGCCTCCGCGCCGGGGAACGCCGGCAGCAGCGAGGGGTGGACGTTGATGATCCGGCCCTCGTACCGGAAGACGACCTCGGGCGAGAGGATCCGCATGTAGCGGGCCAGCGCGATCAGGTCCACGTCGTACTCGGCCAGCAGGTCGAGCAGGCGCTCCTCGTCGGTGTTCCCGCTCCCGTCGCCCACGTCGTAGAACGGCTTGTCGTAGCGCTCCGCGAGCGACCGGAGATCGCCGCGGTTGCCGATGACGACCGGTATCTCGGCCTCCTCGCCGTCGTCGGCGAGCTCGTTGTTGGCCTCGGCCTCCAACAGCGCCTCGGGGGCGTGGGTCTCCTTCGTGACGAGGAGCGCGATCCGGCGGGCGTCGCGGTCGCTCGGGAACCGCACCTGGATGTCGACGTCGAGCTCGCGGCCGAGCTCCGCGAGCGCGCGCCGGAGTTCGCCCCGCGAGGTCTCCATCTCGGAGGCGTCCACGCGGGTCGTCATCCGGAAGACGCCCTCGCGGACCGCCTGGTCGAGGTCCTCGATGTTGATTCCCCGCTCGAACAGCAGGGAGGTGACCCGCGCGATGAGTCCGGTCTTGTCTCCTCCGACGACAGTGATCTCGGTCAGTTCGCGGGTCATGCGACGATCACCTCCGATGGTTCGAGCGGCTGCATACACCCGTCACCAAGTCACGGAGGGGTTTGCCCCTTTCGCTCCGCGCCGACCACGCCACCCCCACGATCGACCGATATGTATCCACGCACGTGGATAGAAGAGGCGTTCCAAAACGGTTTTTACACACGACTCCGCAGTACCGGCCATGACGGCATACACCGCGACGGTGACGGTCCGCCTGAAGCGGGGCGTCCTCGACCCGGAGGCCGAGACGACCCAGCGGGCCCTCGAACGACTCGGGTTCGAGCTGTCGGACCTGCGGTCGGCCGACCGGTTCGAGGTAGATCTGGAGGCGGGCGACGCCGACGAGGCCGCCGACCGCGCCGACGAGATGGCCGAGCGGCTCCTCGCGAACCCGACCATCCACGACTACGACGTCGCGGTCGCCGAGCGATGACGGTCGCCGTCGTCCAGTTCGGCGGCTCCAACTGCGACCGCGACGCGGTCCGGGCGCTCGACTACCTCGGGATCGACGCCGAGCGCGTCTGGCACGAGGACGGGCTCCCGGACGACACCGAGGGGGTCGTCCTCCCCGGCGGCTTCTCGTACGGCGACTACCTCCGCGCCGGCGCGATGGCCGCCCGCGCCCCGATCATGGGCGAGGTCCGCGAGGCCGCCGAGGACGGCGTCCCGGTGATCGGCGTCTGTAACGGCGCGCAGATCGGCTCCGAGTCCGGGCTCACCCCCGGCGCGTTCACCACCAACGCCTCCGCGCGCTTCCAGTGCGAGCCGGTCCACCTGCGCGTCGAACGCGCGGACACGCCCTGGACCGTCGCCTACGACGCGGGCGACGTGATCGAGGTTCCCATCGCGCACGGCGAGGGGCGCTTCGAGATCGGCGAGGACGCCCACGCCGACCTCGTCGCCGACGACCGCGTGCTCTTCCGCTACTGCGACGCCGACGGGAACGTCACCGACGCGGCCAACCCGAACGGCTCCACAGACGGCGTCGCCGGGGTCCTCGGCGAGCGCGAGACGGTGGCCGTCCTCATGCCCCACCCCGAGCGCGCCACGCTCCCGGACCTCGGCCGGAGCACCGACGGCGCGGGGATCCTGAAAGCGTTCGCCTGACCGGCCTCGTCCGGACGACGTTCCGCTACCGTTCTCGCAGCGACGCCGAGCGCTCCGCGCCCTCGGGCGCCCCGTCCCCGTCGACCGTCTCGTCGGCGAGTTCGCGATCCAGCGCCCGCTCGAACTCGGCCTCGGTGAGTTCCCCCTCGGCGTACCGACGCTGGAGTCGGGCGATCGGGTCGCGTCCTGCGCCCTCGTCGACCCGGTCGTCCCCGTCCTCGCCCGCGCTCGCGACCGCGCGAACCCCGACGTAACCGAGCGCGAGGAGGCCCGCGAACGCGAGGAATGTGAGCGGGAAGAAGACGAACGGGAGGAGCCCCGACCCGGCCATCATCCCGGCGCCGCCCATCATCCCCGTGCCACCGGCCGCGTTCGAGGCCGGGAACCCGACGACGAGCGCGAGGAACGCGACGGCCGCGAGCGCGGCGATGCCGACGACGGCGGCGACGCGTGCAGACCGATCGAGCTTGGTCATGCGTGATACAGACACTTCTATCCGTATATGCCACGCGACCGATCTCACGCCCGAAGATTCCCGTCGACTTTTGCGCTCCCGCACCGAATCGGATCCCATGCGGGCACGCCACATCGACCACGTCAACCTCCGGATCCCCGAGGACGGCGCCGACGACGCGCGGGCGTTCTACGGCGAGCGGCTCGGCTTTGGCATCGAAGACGCGCTGTACGCGGCCGGCGAGAAGCCGTTCTTCGACGTGCGGCTGTCGGCGACGGCGGTGATCCACTGCTGGCCGACCGACGAGTTCGAGCCGCCGACGGCGACGAACTACGACCACGTCGCCGTCGTCGTCGAGGAGTCCGCCGACGAGATCGAGGCCGAACTGGACGCGGCGGACGTCGAGGTCGAGAAGACGCTCGACTCGCCGCTCGGCGCGACCGGGGAGGCCGGAGCGGTGTACGTCAGGGATCCGTTCGGCTATCGGGTGGAGCTGAAGACGCGGGTGTGAGTCCGCCCGGAGCGCGCGGACCCGGGCGCCGACCGAACCCGTTCGCCGCCCCGAGCAACCCTCGCCCCGTTGCGGCCGTTTAAGACCCCCGAGCGACAGGGAGGGGTATGAGCGAACAGCAGCCACGATCCGACGAGGGGGAGTCCCCCCGTCGACGCGGGGGCGACACGGACCGGTTCGCCGGCGAGAAGGACGAGGACCTGCGGAGCAGGGACGTGACCGAGGGCGTCGAGCGCGCCCCGCACCGCTCGATGTTCCGGGCGATGGGGTTCGACGACGAGGACCTCTCCT
>NZ_CVRT01000082.1 GCF_001261915.1 Halorubrum sp. SD626R | reverse complement strand
ATCGGCGACGAGGAGGGGATCGCGGAGGAGCTGGCCGAGGGCCAGCGCGAGATCTCCATCGCCGAGTTCTTCGAGAAGAACAAGCACATGCTCGGGTTCGACTCGGGCGCCCGCGGGCTCGTCACCGCCGTCAAGGAGGCGGTCGACAACGCCCTCGACGCGACCGAGGAGGCCGGGTACCTCCCCGACATCTACATCGAGATCGAGGAGGTGGGCGACTACTACCGGGTCGTCATCGAGGACAACGGGCCCGGTATCACGAAAGAACAGCTCCCGAAGGTGTTCGGGAAGCTCCTGTACGGTAGTCGTTTTCACGCCAGGGAGCAGTCTCGCGGCCAGCAGGGAATCGGCATCTCAGCCGCTGTACTGTACTCTCAGCTGACCTCGGGCCAGCCCGCAAAAATAACGTCTCGGCCGAAGGGCCAGTCGCGGGCGCAGTACTTCGAGCTCATCATCGACACCGACACCAACGAGCCGGAGATCAAGGCGGACGAGGAGGCGACGTGGGACCGTCCCCACGGCACGCGGATCGAGCTGGAGATGGAGGCGAACATGCGCGCCCGCGGCCAGCTCCACGACTACGTGAAACACACCGCCGTCGTCAACCCCCACGCCCGCATCGAGCTGCGCGAGCCGGGGCTCGACGAGCCGATGAAGTTCGAGCGCGCGACCGACGAGCTGCCGGCGGAGACGAAGGAGATCCGCCCGCACCCGCACGGCGTCGAGCTCGGCGCGCTGATCAAGATGCTGGAGGCGACCGAGTCGTACTCCGTCTCCGGGTTCCTCCAAGAGGAGTTCACGCGGGTCGGCAAGAAGACCGCCGACAGCGTGATCGACAACTTCCGGGACGTGTACTACGGCCGCGAGCTCTCGTGGACGCCGCCGCGCGCGCACGCCGACCGCGACGTCGCGGCCGCGGTGAGCGAGGCGGTCGCCAACAAGGGGAAGGCTGCGACCGCCGACTTCGCCGAGGGCGTCGCGGAGACGGTCGCGGGCAACGACCGGATCTCCCGGTCCGAACTCGCGACGATCGTCGGAAACGTCGCAGACGGCGTCGAGGACGACACCGGCAAGACGTTCGGCGGGACCGTCCGGGAGAACGCGGTCGACGCGGCGTGGCGGGCGATCACCGGAGTCGGCGAAGACGGCGACGTCGACGTCGAATCGGACGGCGACGGCGAGAGCGACGGGCGAGACGACCCCCTCGACGCCGACGTCTACGCGCTCGTCGACGAGGCGACCTCGACGCGGAAGGACGACGCCGCGGTGCAGGCGATGGCCGAGGCGCTCGTGTTCCGACTCCGGAACCTCGACGGCGACGCCTTCCGGATCACCCGCGACGGCTTGGAGCGGCTCGTCGCCGACGCGGCGAACTTCGTCGCCGAGCAGCACGACGCGACGTTCGGCGAGACCGCCCGCGAGAACGTCGTCGAGGCGTTCTGGTCGCGGGCGCGCACCGTGCCCGACGACCCGCCGAAAGTGCGGTCGATCGCCGGCGACCGCGACGCGTCGGCCGACCTGCTCGACGCGATGCGGACCACCGACATCCTCGCGCCGCCGACCGACTGCCTCGCGCCGATCACGGCCGAGCTGGTCGAGGCCGGGCTCCGCAAGGAGTACGACGCCGACTTCTACGCGGCGGCGACCCGCGACGCCGAGGTCCACGGCGGCGACCCGTTCATCGTCGAGGCCGGCATCGCCTACGGCGGGTCGATCCCGGCGGAGGGCTCCGTGGAGCTGCTCCGGTTCGCGAACCGCGTTCCCTTGGTGTACCAGCGCGGCGCCTGCGCGACGACGGACGTGATCAAGAACATCGGCTGGCGCAACTACGGGCTGGATCAACCCGGCGGCTCGGGCCTGCCGAACGGGCCGGCCGTCATTAGCATCCACGTCGCCTCCACGAACGTCCCGTTCACCAGCGAGTCGAAGGACGCGCTCGCGAACGTCCCCGCGATCGAAGACGAGATCGAGCTCGCGGTGCGGGAGGCCGCGCGGGAGCTGAAGTCGTACCTCAACAAGCGGCGCTCGATGCAGCAGCGCCGCGAGAAGCAGGACGTGCTCGGGCGGATCCTCCCGGAGATGGCCGACAAGGTCTCGGAGGTGACCGGCCGGTCGCGCCCCGACATCGACGGGGCCTTGGCGCGGATCATGAACAACGTCAGCGTCGAGCGCGAGGTGTCGGACGGGACGGTGACGCTGATCGTCGAGAATCACTCGGACGTGAACGAGCGGTTGGATATCACCGACATCGTCTCGACGGAGCCGACCGACCCCTCGGACGGGACGGTCGTCGACATGGACGGCGAGTGGTTCGTCCAGTGGAAGCCCGAGGTGCCCTCGGGCGACGAGCGGGAACTGACGTACGCGGTCGACGAGGGCGCCGAGTTCGAGGTCAGCGTCGGCGGCGTGGAGACGGAGAAACTCACGGTGAACGCCTAAATGACGACCGAAAGCGACGCACGAGACGAGCTGATCGACCTGGCCGCGGACTTCTACGACCAGTTCGCCGCGGGGTCGATCCCGGAGATGACGCTTCCCACGCGGACGAAGAGCAATATCGAGTACGACACGGAGAGCGGCGTCTGGACCTACGGCGACCGCACGTCGACGCGTAGCGCCAACTCGGTCCGGGGCGCGCGCAAGCTGCTGAAGGCGGCGTACACGATCGAGTTCCTCGCGAACCAGCTCGACGAGGACCGGTCGTCGACGCTGCGGGAGCTCTACTACCTCTCCGAGTCGTGGGACAACGACGAGGCGCAGTTCAAGTCACAGGACGAGTCGAACGACCTCGTCGAGGACTTGGAGATCGTCACGGGCGTCACCCGCGAGGACTTCCACATGCGCCCGGAGGAGTCGGGCGCGACGCTGATGGGGCCGCTGGAGATCCGCGAGCAGACCCGCCGCGGCGAGCGCGAGATCCACTGTCAGGAGGACGTCGGCGAGGGCGGCTATCAGATCCCGAACAATCCGGACATGATCGAGTTCCTCGACGACGACATCGACTTCGCCTTGGCGGTCGAGACCGGCGGGATGCGCGACCGGCTCGTCGAGAACGGGTTCGACGAGGCGTACGACTGCCTCGTCATCCACCTGAAGGGCCAGCCCGCCCGGGCGACTCGCCGGATCACGAAGCGCGTCCACGACGAGCTCGACGTTCCCATCGCCGTCTTCGCCGACGGCGACCCGTGGTCCTACCGGATCTACGGCTCCGTGGCGTACGGCTCGATCAAGTCCGCGCACCTCTCGAAGTACCTCGCGACGCCGGAGGCCCAGTTCGTCGGGATCCAGCCCGAGGACATCGTCGAGTACGACCTCCCGGCCGACCCGCTCTCGGACTCGGACGTGAACGCCCTCGAATCCGAGCTGGACGACCCGCGCTTCCAGACGGACTACTGGGAGGAACAGATCGAGCTCCAGCTCGACATCGGGAAGAAGTCCGAACAGCAGTCGCTCGCGAGCCGCGGGCTCGACTTCGTCACCGACACCTACCTCCCCGAGCGGCTCGGGGAGATGGGCGTTATCTGAGGCCCCGTTACTCGTCTTCGTCCGCGATTTCGTCGACCGCGCGACGCTCGCCGTCGGCCTCGTCGTTCGCGTACTTGTAAACGACGCCGTCCGCCTCGTCGGCGGTCGCGTTGTGTGAACCGTCACAGAGCGGCTTCGAGTCCGACAGGCCGCACCGACAGACGTAGATCTTGCCGTCGTCGCCCATATCGGACTCGTCGAGTATCGCCGGACCTCGCTCCTCATGAGTGACTTCGCGTGCCATACGCGTCAACCGGTGCCGAGCCGAATACGGCTTTTGCCGGCTCCGGACGTCGCGAGCGACGCCGCGGCCGCTGGCCTCCGTCCCCGCCGGAACCCCCTTGAGCGTGGGTCCCCTACACGGTGTATGAGCGAGACCGACGAGCGCGACGCGGTCGACCCCCGAGAACTGACCGACGAGGAGTGGCGCGAGCGGCTCTCCGAGGAGGAGTACCGCGTGCTCCGCGAGAGCGGTACGGAGGCGAAGTTCTCCGGCGAGTACGTCGACCACCACCCCGACGACGGGGAGTACCGCTGTCGGGCCTGCGGCACCGTCCTCTTCGACGCCGAGACGAAGTACGAGTCCGGCTGCGGCTGGCCCGCCTTCTACGCCGCCGAGGAGGAGAACGTGACGACGACGGTCGACACCAGCCACGGGATGCGCCGCACCGAGGTCCGGTGCGCGAACTGCGACTCCCACCTGGGGCACGTGTTCGACGACGGGCCCGAGCCGACCGGCAAGCGGTTCTGCATCAACTCGGTCGCGATGGAGTACGACGAGGAGTGAGCGCTCGCTACTCCGCCAGCCGCAGTCTGACGACGAAGACCGAGCCCTTCGGCTCGTTGTCCTCGATCCAGACGTCGCCGCCGTAGATCTCGACGAGCGAGCGGACCAGGTACAGCCCGATGCCGGCGCCCGGGCTGTCGAGTCCCTTCTCGCCCTTCCCGAATATCTCGTCGCGCTGGTCCTCGGGGATCCCCGGCCCGTTGTCGGCGACGCGCACCTCGACGGCGCCGTCGCCCTCGTCGACCCGCGCCGACACCGTCACCTTCGGCGGCGTCTCGTCGTTGTGCTGGACCGCGTTCCGCAGGAGGTTCCGGAACACCGAGCTCAGCATCTCGTCCGCGACGACCGGCTCCTCGGGGAACGACCCCTCGACGGTGAAGACGGCCTCCGAGTACCCCGACCGGACCTCCTCGATCTGCTGGGAGAGGACCCGATTAAGCGAGACGCGACTCGGCTCGGCGTCGTCCCGGAGCATCACCTCCGCGAGGTCGCGAACCGTCGTGGTGAGCGAGACCGCGCTCTGTGTGTTCCGCTTGATGACGTCGAGGTACTCCTTCCCCTCCTCGTCGACGTGGTCGTCGAGCAGTTCGGCGTACGCGCCGACGAGCTGGAGGTCGTTGCGGATGTCGTGGCGCATCACCTGATTCAGCAGCCGGAGGTCGTCACGCTGTCGCTTGAGCCGCTCTTCCGGGTCGACGTCGGCCTCGCTCATGACGGCGCGTACGCCCGCCCGCGGTTTTTAGATGCCGGTCGCCGGCGGCGCGCGGACCGACGGCTCAGTACTCCAGTTCCTCGCGCACTTCGTAGTGTCGCGCGCGGTCGTCGTACCGCTCGAGAACGTCGCGAGCCGCGGGGGGAACGTGCGCGTCGCGGTACTCCTCGCCCGCGAACTCCGTCACCGACTCTACGGAGTCGAACCGGAGGATGGTGACGAACTCGACCTCCTCGCCGTCGGAGCGACGGAGCACCCGGGCGCCGCGGTAGCCGTCGATCCCCTCGTCGGCGAACGACGGGAGGATCTCCTCCCGGAGGAGTCGCTCGTACTCGTCGGCGTCCGCCGGCGTCGTCCACCCGTGCCAGATCCTGTCGATCATCGCGTTCGCGTCTGACGGTCGATCGGCGGCCGACCACGCAACCGTGGCGGCCGCGTCAGCGGTTCTCGACGAACGTCGCGATCCGGTCGGTCGCCTCCTTCAGCTCGCGCATGGAGGTCGCGTACGAAACCCGGAGGTGCCCCTCGCCGCCCGCGCCGAAGACGGACCCGGGGACGACCGCGACGCCCTGCGACTCCAGCAGCTCCTCGGCGAACGCCTCGTCGTCGCCGCCGCAGTCGGGGAACGCGTAGAACGCGCCGCCGGGCTCGAACGTGTCGAGGCCCATCTCGTTGAACCGCGAGACGACCAGCCGCCGCCGGCGGTTGTACTCGTCGACCATCTCCGCGACCTCGTCGTCGCAGCGGTCGAGCGCCTCGCAAGCCGCGTACTGCGGCGTCGTCGGCGCCGACAGCATCGTGTACTGGTGGATCCGGTTCATCGCGTCGATCGCCTCGGTCGGTCCGAGGGCGTAGCCGAGCCGGAGGCCGGTCATCGCGTACGCCTTCGAGAAGCCGTTGACGACGACCGTGCGCTCGCGCATCCCCGGCTGCGTGGCGATCGAGGCGTGGTCGACGCCGTAAGTGAGCGCGGCGTATATCTCGTCGGCGACCACCCGGAGGTCGTTCTCGCGGCAGAAGGCGGCGACCTCGGCGTACTCCTCGTCGCTCATCGTCGCGCCCGTCGGGTTGTTCGGGTAACAGCAGACGAGGAGGTCCGCGTCGGCCGCGCCGGACGCCTCCAGCGCCTCCCGCGTGAGCGCGAAGTCGTCCGCGGCCCGCGTGGGGACCGTGAGCCGCTCGCCGCCAGCGAGCTCGATCCCGGGGCCGTAGGAGATGTACGTCGGCTCGTGGACGGCGACCGTGTCGCCGGGGTCGACCAGCGCGCGGAACGCGAGGTCCACCGCCTCGCTCGCACCGGTGGTGACGAGCACCTCCTCGGCCGGGTCGTACGACTGGTCGTAGCGCTCGTGGTGGGCCGCCACCCGCTCGCGGAGCGCGGCCATCCCGCGGTTCGCCGTGTAGGAGGTCTTCCCGCGTTCGAGCGAGTCGATCGCGGCGGTACGGGCCGCCCACGGCGCGGAGAAGTCGGGTTCGCCGACGCCGAGCGAGATCACGTCGTCGCGCGCCTCCGCGAGCTCGAAGAACTCTCTGATCCCCGACTCGGGGAGGTCGCGCGCGCGGTCCGAGAGCCTCATGGCGAGACGGAGAGGCGGTCGTCGTCGTCGCCGTCCTCGAACCGCACCCCGCCGTCCTTGTACGTCTCCATGATGTAGTGAGTCACCGTCTGGGTGACCTCCGGCATGGGCGCGACCTGCTCGGAGATGAACCGCGAGACGTCCTGCATCGTCTCGCCGAGCACCTCGACGGCGAAGTCGTAGTCGCCGGAGACGAGGTGGAGGGCGTCGACGGCCGGGAACTTCGCTATCCGGTCGGCGACCTCCTCGTAGCCGGTCTCGCGGTCGAGCTCGACGTTGATCTCGACGACCGCCCGGATCTTCCCCTCGTCGACGCGGTCCCAGTCGACGACCGCCTGGTAGCCGTGGACCACGTTGTCCGCCTCCAGCGCGTCGATCGCGTCCGCTACCGCTGCCGCGTCGAGGCCCGTCTGGGCCGCGATGTCGTCGATGTCCTCGCGGGCGTTCCGCGCCAACACGTCGAGTACCTCGCGCTCGGCGTCCATACCGAACGATCGCACGGGGGCGGTTTATGAGTAGCGACGCGCGCAAGACGGGCGAAGGGGGGAGGCGTTACGGACGGGCGCGCACCCTTCCGCCATCCCCACCGCTTTCAGCGTGGCGCGCGACCGACCGACCATGGCTTCAGACGCGACCCGGAGCGACACGTTCGACATCGGGGGCGACCTGAGCGTCAACCGACTCGGCTTCGGTGCGATGCGGATCACGGGCGAGGACATCGTCGGGCGGCCGGCCGACGAGGAGGACGCGAAGGCCGTCATCCGGCGCGCGGTCAATCTCGGCGTCGACTTTATCGACACCGCCGACTCCTACGGGCCGGGCGTCTCGGAGCGGCTGATCGGCGAGGCGCTCGGCGACCCCGACGACGTGGTCGTCGCCTCGAAGGCCGGGCTGCTCCGCAACCGCGACGGCGACTGGCTCCCGCACGGCGACCCCGACTTCCTGAAGAATCAGGCGCTGTGTAGCCTCGACCGACTCGGGACCGAGACGATCGACCTCTACCAGTACCACCGCCCGGACCCGGACACCGACTTCGAGGCGTCGGTCCACGCGTTCGCGGAGATGAAAGACGCCGGCCAGATCGCTCACGTCGGCCTCTCGAACGTCACCGTCGAGCAGCTGGAGACCGCCGCAGATATCGTCGACATCGCGACCGTCCAGAACCGGTACAACGTCGGGAACCGCGACGACGAGGACGTGCTGCGGGCCTGCGAGCGCGACGACGTGGGCTTCATTCCGTGGGGACCGATGTACGCCGTCGAGGAGGAGGGGCCGGCCGCGGTGCTCGACGAGGTCGCCGAGCGCCGCGGCGCGACGCCACAGCAGGTCGCGCTCGCGTGGCTGCTGGAACACTCGGACGTGACGCTCCCCATTCCGGGCACGTCGAGCGTCGGGCACCTCGAATCGAACGTCGCCGCCGCAGAGCTGTCGCTGACGGACGCGGACGTGCGCGCGCTGGACGAGATCGACCCGCAGGCGTAGCGACCGTCGGAAGAAGAACCGCTCTGCCGAGCTACTCGTCGAACGGGTTCGTCAGCTCGACCGTCTCCTCCCGGTCGGGACCGACGCCGACCGCGTAGACGGGCGTGTCGGTCTCGTCGGCGAGGAACTCCAAGTACTCGCGCGCCGCTTCCGGGAGCGCGTCGTATCCGGCCTCGGCGACCGCGGCCGAGTCGAACTCCGCCCAAGTGTCGAGCGTCTCGTACACCGGCTCGCAGCGCTCCCAGCGGTCGGTCGTGGTCGGGACGGTATCGAGCTCTTCACCGTCGAGTTCGTACCCCGTACACACTTTCAACTCGTCGAGGCCGGCGAGCACGTCGACGTGGTTGACCGCGAGCCCCGTGAAGCCGGAGACGCGCGCGGCGTGGCGGAGCATCGGGAGGTCGAGCCAGCCGATCCGGCGCGGGCGTCCCGTGACCGTCCCGAACTCGCCGCCCTTCTCGCGGATCTCGTCGGCGAGCGCCTCCTCGTCGGCGTCGCCGTCGAGCTCGGTCGGCATCGGGCCCTCCCCGACCCGCGAGAGGTACGCCTTCACGATGCCGACGACCTCGCCGTCGCCGACTTTCGTGACGCCGAGCCCGGAGCCGACGGCCGCGGCGCCGGCGGTCGGGTTCGAGGACGTGACGAACGGGTAGTTCCCGTGGTCGACGTCGATATGGGTGCCCTGCGCGCCCTCAAAGAGGATCTCGTCGCCCGCCTCGTGGCGGCGGTAGAGGTAGTCGGAGGAGTTGACGGTCATCGCCTCGTCGGCGAGGCGTTCGCCGATCGCGGCGAACTCCTCGTGGAGCGCGTCGACGTCGAACGCCTCGGCGCGGTCGTCGTCGCTAAGGTCGAGCCCGTACACGTCCTCGACGAGCGCGCGCTTCTGCGGCACGGCGTATTCGAGCTTCTCGCGGAGCGCGTCTGGGTCGAGCAGATCGGCCACCCGGATACCGCGGCGGCCGGCCTTGTCCTCGTACGTCGGGCCGATGCCGCGGCCGGTCGTCCCGACCTCGTCGCCGGCGTCGTCGTCGGCCTTGACCTCCTCCTCGATCCCGTCCAGCACGCGGTGGTACGGCATGATGACGTGGGCCCGGCGGGCGACCCGCACGTCTGGGTCGAGGCCGCGCTCGCGCAGGTCGTCGATCTCCGTGAACAGCGTGCGCGGGTTGACGACGCAGCCGTTGCCGAGGACGCCGACCGTCCCCCGAACGGCGCCGCTCGGTACCAGCGAGAGCTTGTACTCCGCGCCTCCCTCGACGACGGTGTGGCCGGCGTTGTCGCCGCCCTGATAACGGACTACGACGTCCGCGTCCCCTCCCCACCGGTCGACGAGCGCGCCCTTGCCCTCGTCGCCCAGCTGGGAGCCGACGATGGTGAGTGTCATACGGCCCGGAGGTTCCGGCCGGGGGGTAAAACCGATTACGGTCCGCGGACGCGATCACCCCACGGACGTGCATCACACAACCTCTCGACCGTCTGGAATGTGCCCGTTCGTGCGGTCGAGCCTCGTTCGCCCGCGCGGTCGGCTATCCCCACGCGCTCGCTCGCGGCGACCGTTCGGTCCGAGTCCGTTCGGTGTGATCCGGCGACTTGCGGGCCTCACCGAGTCGAATCGATCGAACACGTTAACTACTGCCACGTCGAAGCGTGCGATCGTCCGACCCGGTCCCGGCCGCCGACAGCAACTTTTAAACGGGGGCATGACGAGTTAACATGTGCCATGATAGATCGACTAGAGAAGGAGGTAGACATGCTTGAACGCCACCTCCAGGTCCTGCGGATGGTTATCGAGAACGAGCCGATCGGCATCGTGAAGATGTCGAACGAGACCGGCTACCCCCACCACAAGGTCCGCTACTCGCTGCGCGTGCTCGAAGAGGAGAACCTCATCGAGCCGTCCAGTCAGGGCGCGATCACCACCGAGCGGACTCACGAGTTCGTCGACGAACTCGACGAGAAGCTCGACGAGACGGTCGAGAAGCTCGGCTCCATGCGGATCGACGACGCCGCCGAACTCGAGAACTGAACGCCTCCGTTCGTACGCCTCGCCCGCCGGAAGCCCGCGTTTTGACCGCGGTCGGACGTAGTCGGTAGCCTCTCCTGTACAGTCCTGGTCGCCCTCGCGTTTCGGGACGGATCGCTCTACCGAGCATCGACTGGACCCTCACGAAAGTCCCGCTTCCCGGGGCCCCCGCTACAAGTCAGGGACCGTCATGTGGAAGCCGCCGTCGCGGGCCTCGACCAGACAGAGGTGATATCCCCGCTTCCGCGAGAGCTTCACGAAGCTCGCGCGCTTCGACCGACTGAACAGTCCGCCGCCGACGGCGTCGCTCGCGGTCTCTAACGCGCCCGGCTCGAAGAAGCTCTCCGTCACCGCGAACGCCGCCGCGAACGAGTCGTTCGACTCGGCGATATCGCGGCCGTTGCCGACGAGCGACTCCAGGGTCCCCTCCGCGGTCGGGTCCCGGCTGTCGTTGAGGTCGGCGACGAACAGGGGATTCCCCATCCGGTCGCGTAAGACGAGGTCGAACGCGCGCTGCTCGCGCGTTTCCTCGCCGTTCTCTCGGATCGCGATCGACACCGACCCGCCGATCTCCGCGCGGTCGACCTCTGGGATCGCGTCGTACAGGTCGCGGAGGACGCCCTGGTTGCCCGTCCCGCTCACCTCGAACGGGAGGTCCTCGACGAGCCAGCGGGTGAACCCGTACTCGATCGTGCCCCGGAGGAACTCCTCGTACGGTTGCCCGTCGACCGCGAGTCCCTCGGTCTCGAAGCTCGTGTGGTGTTCGATCCGGAGGTTCTCGCGGAGGGCCTCGCGGTCCACCGCCCCGTCGTGAGCGTCCTCCAGCGTCGCGCCGCCCTTGGAGTCGTACCTGACGAAGAGGTTCGTCCCGCTCCGCGCCTCCGCGGGCGAGATCGACCGGTCGCTCTCGGGGAGTCGGTCGCGGGCCGCGGCGAGGTCGTCGCGCAGCCGGTCGCGCTCCTCGCGGAGCGTCGAGAGTTCGGACTCCAAGCGCTCGACCTCGGACGCCAGCTCGTCGCGCTCGGCCGCGACCTCGTCCCGCGCCGCGGCGGCCTCCTCCAGCTCGGCGGCCAGCTCGTCGCGCTCCCGCTCGGACTCCTCCAGCGCGCTCTCCAGCTGTCGGAGGCGCTCCCGCGGCGACCCCTCGCCGCCCGACCCGCCGGAATCGCGCGCGCGCTGCGACACGACCGACCGGTTCGCGCCGGCGTCGCCGGTCGAACGCGGCTCGGGCGACGAGTCGCTAGTGGGGTTCCCGGCCGACTCGTCGGTGCGGCGCGCCGCGCCGTCCGACCCGCGGGACCGACCCGAGCCCGACGACGCGACGGCGTCGCCGTTGCGGCTCTCCGGCGGATCGCTCGCTTCCGACGGGTCCAGCGCGGGGATCGACTTCTGCTCGCGCCACTGCTCCTCCTCGGAGAACACGTCGTCGTCCGGGCGGGGCTCGTCTCCCCGGTCGCCGTCGCGGTCCCGACCGGCGGCGTCGGCGGTCCGCACGTCGCGGTCCCGTTCCCCCGAGGCGTCGACCGACCGCGCGCCGGCGGCGCCCGGGACGCCGCCGGCGGCGCTCGTCTGCGATCGATCCGCGCCGACGCTGCCCTCGCTCGATCCCTCGCCCGGAGTCCGCGGTGCGCCGGCGTCGTCGCGGTCGCCCGCCGCGTCGATCTCGACGGGCGACGGGCGACCGTCGTCGGCCGACTCGTCACCGCTCCGCGCGTCGGGGCCCCGATCTCCCTCGGCCGCCTCGCGTCCGACGGTCTCGGGGTCTCGAGTCGTCCCCGCGCCGTCCGACTGGTCGCCGGTCGGGTCGTCCTCGGCCGCCTCGTCGTCGGGAGTTTCATCGGTCGCTCCGTTGCCCGCCGCCTCGGCGCTCGCCGACGCGGCGCTCGCCGGCGCGCCGGCGTCCGCGTCGTCGTCGGCCGCCGAGCCGCCGGACGGGATCTCTCGGACGCTCAGGTCGACCTCGTAGACGGTGTAGATACCGACCTCGTCGTCGGCCAGTGAGAACGCCTCCTCGCCGGTCTCGAGGCGCCGAGAGTTGCCGACGTACGCGGCGGCCATCGACTCGCCGGCCGTGTACGTGACGTAGTAGTCGCCCGAGAGCACGTTCTCGGAGAGCTCGACGTAGCCGGTGAACCCGCCCTGCGAGAGCTTGCGGTCCGCCTCCGAGAGCGGGGTGTCGTTCGTGTAGTACTGCGCCCGCGGCTCGCCGCCCCGCTCCTGCATCGCGAACAGGACCGGGAGGACCGGTTCGGGGGCCTCGTACAGCGTCCCCGAGGCCTCCGCGAAGCCGTCGAGGTCGCCGTCGACCGCCCCGACGACGCGGCCCTCGAACACGAACAGCCACGCCGTCCCGTCGGTCACCGCGCCGGAGAACCCGCCGTCGACGAGGCGACCGAGCTCGGCGAACCCGCCCGAGAACTCGCGGGAGTCCCACTCGGCGATCTCCGATCGTCGCTCTGCGTCCATCTTGGTTTATGTCGCCTGCAACGGCCCAAATACCTTCCGGACCGTGAGACGGCCGTCTGACGCCGATCGGGCGGGGATCGTCGACGCCGGTCGGTTCGCAGGCCGGCGGTTTCGGTCGGGACGTTCGTCGCGCCGTCGACCGACTACGCCTCCTCGACGGCCGCGATCGCCTCGCGGCCGAGCTCGATCACGTCCGGCTGCAGGTCGCTCGCGGCCAGCTCGGCCGGCCCGTACCAGCGCCACGCCTCCGGCTCGACCTCCCCGTCGCCGCCCGGCGCGATCTCGCGGGAGTCGACGCGGGCGAAGTAGAGGTGATCGACGTGCTGGTGACCCACCGACCCGTCCTCGTGGACGTTGATGTCGTGAAGCATGAGGTGAGCCGGCTCCGGGAGCCCGCGGGTGTTCGGCCCCTTGATCGACGACTCGGTCGCGACCAGTTCGGCCTCCAGTCCGGTCTCCTCGCGGACCTCGCGCAGCGCCGCCTCGTGGGGCAGCTCGTCGCGGTCGACGTGGCCGCCGGGCGGGAGGCGGATCCCGAGCCGGTCGTGCGCGTGAAGCGCTGTCGCGCCGTCGTTGACGACGTACGTCGTCGCGGTGAAGTGACGGGTGGTCTCCATACGCGTCGCTCGGCCCGCGCGGGCTTGTGGGTTCGGAAAACGGTCGAAAAACGAAGTTCCGACGCGACGGGAACGGCGGAGCGTCGACGGCGTCGGCCCCTCGGGCCGGCGTGCCGATCAGCTCAGCGCGACGCCGTCCTCGGCCTCCAGCAGCTCGTGATACCGGTTCCGGATGGTGACCTCGCTGATGTTCGCCACGTCGCTGACCTCGCTCTGGGTCACCTTCTCGTTGACCAGCAGGGAGGCTGCGTAGACGGCCGCGGCCGCGAGGCCCACCGGCGACTTGCCGGAGTGGATCCCCTGCGACTTCGCGGTGTCGAGCAGCGACCGGGCGCGGCGCTCGGCCTCGTCGGAGAGGCCGAGGTCGGAGGCGAACCGCGGGACGTAGCTCTCCGGGTCGGCGGGCTGGATCTCCAGCTTGAGTTCGCGGACGACGTAGCGGTACGTCCGGGCGATCTCGTCCTTCTCGACGCGGGAGACGGCCGCGATCTCGTCGAGGCTGCGCGGCGTGCCGGCCTGCCGGGCGGCGGCGTACAGCGACGAGGTGGAGACGCCCTCGATCGAGCGGCCGGGCAGGAGGTCCTCGTCGAGCGCGCGGCGGTAGATGACCGATGCGGTCTCGCGGACGTTGTCCGGGAGGCCGAGGGCGCTGGCCATGCGGTCGATCTCGCCGAGCGCCTGCTTCAGGTTCCGCTCCTTGGAGTCGCGGGTGCGGAACCGCTCGTTCCAGGTACGGAGCCGCTGCATCTTCTCGCGCTGGCGGCTGGAGAGGGACTTCCCGTAGGCGTCCTTGTCCTGCCAGCCGATGTTCGTCGAGAGCCCCTTGTCGTGCATCATGTTCGTCGTCGGGGCCCCGACCCGCGACTTGTTATCCTTCTCCTTGGAGTCGAACGCGCGCCACTCCGGCCCGCGGTCGATCTCGTCCTCCTCGACGACGAGCCCGCAGTCGACACACACCGTCTCGCCGTGTTCGGTGTCGGTCGCGAGCTGGCCGCTGCACTCGGGACATCGCAGTTCCTCGTCCGACGACTCGGTCTCCTCCTCGTCGCCGACGTGCTCCGCCGTGTACGTTCGAACGTTTTCGCTCATTGGTTGGTTCAGATGGAGGGAACGAGGGGACCGAGAGACGCGTCTCGGTTGGTTTCCTCACTAACGGATAAGGACTGAGAGTATTTAAATCCTTTCTTCGATATCGAGAACGAAAACCAACGAGAGAGCGCATCGCGCACGTCGTCACGGCGAGAGTAGCCGCCCGTCTCCCACCGGTCACCGTCGGCGAGCGGTTCGCGCCGATCCGGCGAACGCTACTATATAGATATTTCGTGATAGATTCCCCGTCAGACCGGCGGTCCGACGCGGGAGCGGGCCGCGGTGGAGATACCGAAATCCCAAAGACACTTGTTACGTCCGCGAGTGAGTTGGACCGATGTCCCCGATACTGCTTCAAGAGGCGCTGGCCGGCGGGATCGCCCTCCTGTTCGGTCTGCTGGTACTGCTCGTACAGCTGGGTATCATCGTCTGGATCTACTCGGACGCGAAGCAGCGCAGCGACCAGCCCGCGTTCCTGTGGGCCGTCGTCGCGTTCCTCGCGCCGCTGCTCGGACTCGTGCTGTACTTCATCGTCGGCCGGCGATAGCGGTCCTCTCGCTCGCTCGTCGCCCTTTTCCCGCCGCTATCGCACGTGCCGCCCGGCGAGCTCCCACAGCCGGTCGGCGATCCCGTCGTCGAGCTGGTCCCGGGTCACGCGCCAGTCCCAGTTGCCGCCGACGGTCCCCGGCTCGTTGAACCGCGCCTCGCTGCCGAGCCCGAGGAGGTCCTGCATCGTCGTCATCGCGAGCACCGCCTCGGAGGCCCACACCTCGTCGACGACCTCCCACTCGACCGCGCGGTCGCCGTCGGCGCCGACGTTGTACCGGAAGCAGTCGCGCTGGCGCTCGGGGAGGTCCTCGTAGTAGCCGACCCACGTGTCCGTGTCGTGGGTCGACGTGTAGCCGACGACGCCCTCGGGGTAGTGCATCGGCTGGTAAGGGTTCCCCTCCTCGCACCAGTCGGCGTACTGCGGGACGCGCATCCCCGGGAAGCCGAACTCGGCCATGATCTCGTTCATCGCCGGCTCCTCGAAGCCGAGGTCCTCTGCGATGAACGGCGCCCGCCCCAGCTCGCGCTCGACCGTCTCGAAGAAGTCGCGCCCCGGCCCCTCCCGCCACTCGCCGGCGGCCGGGTCGTCGCGGTCGGCCGGGATCGCCCAGTACTTCACGAAGCCGAGGAAGTGGTCGAGCCGCGCCACGTCGGCGAGGTCGAACAGCCGCCGGAACCGGGCGATCCACCAGTCGTAGCCGCGCTCGGCGAGCCGCTCCCAGTCGTAGACGGGGTTCCCCCAGCGCTGCCCGTCGTCGCCCGGGTTCGGCGGGACGCCCGCGACCGCGGTGGGGCGGTTCGCCCCGTCGAGTCGGAACGCCTCGGGGTTCGCCCACACGTCCGCCGAGTCGAGCGCGACGTAGATGGGCACGTCGCCGACGATGGAGACCCCCTCCTCGGCCGCGACCGTCCGGAGCTCCCGCCACTGCCGGTCGAACGTCCACTGGACGAACTCCCGGAATCGGACCTCGGTCGCGTGCGCCTCGCGGGCCTCGGCGAGCGCCTCGGGGTCGCGCGTCCGGAGCGGCTCGGGCCACTCGACCCACGTGTCCTCGTCCCGGGCCTCGGCGAGCGCTCGGAACAGGGCGTAGTCGGCGAGCCACGGCTCTCGCTCGCGGAACGCGTCGAGCTCGGCCGCCGCGTCCGTTCCGACGCCCCCGCCGTCCGCGGCCTCGTCGAACCGCTCGAAGGCGGTCCGCAACAGGGGGAGCTTGTACTCCCGGACCGCCGGGTAGTCGACCCGGTCGTCCGGGAAGTCGGGGACCGGTTCGAGGTCCGACTCGTCGAGCCAGCCGTCGGCGACGAGCCCGTCCAGGTCGATCAGGAGGGGGTTGCCGGCGAACGCCGACGGGGACTGGTATGGCGACTCCCCGGCGCCGTCGGTCGTCGGGCCGAGCGGGCAGATCTGCCAGTGGTCGACGTCGGCGTCGCCGAGGAAGGAGAGGAACGCTTCGGCGCCGTCGCCGAGGTCGCCGATCCCGTGTCGTCCCGGCAGCGAGGTGACGTGACAGAACACGCCGGCGGAGCGGTCGAATCGCATGCGTCCCCCTGTGACCCCCACCGACTCAAGCGTTGCGTCCGCGGGGACGGGTCACCGCCCCGTCTCGCGGACGACCGTCATCGCTCCGTCTCCCGGACGATCGCGACCTCGTCGGCGCGGATCCGCTCGGTCCCGTCCCCGTCGACGACGACGCAGGAGTCGCCGGTGACCAGGTCGCGGTCCGCGTGGGCGGCGTCGACGGCGACGCTCGCCGCCTCGGGCGCGAAGTTGAGGACGACGATCAGCGACTCCTCGCCGTCGCTGCGGCGGAACGCCACCACGTCGTCGGGGTGGACGTTCCCGCTGGCGGCGATCGGTCGCTCGTCGAGGTCGCCGCTGGCGACGTGGTACCCCACCCGTTCGAGGTCGCCGTCGGGGCCGAGCGCCGGGTGGTCGGCGCGGGTCGCGAGCAGGCGCTCGTAGCGCTCGCGGACCTCGTCGCGGGCGTGGTCCCACGCGATCGCGTCGCGGCGGCCGCGCTGGCCGATCTCCTGGCCGGCGTACACCATCGGCACGCCGGGCAGCGTCATCGTCGCCGCCCCCGCGGCGGCCGCGGCGGCGTCCCCGCACTCGACGCGGTAGCGCGTCTCGTCGTGGTTCTCGATGTACTGGAGGAAGCCGGCGTGGTCGGGGAAGCCGATCTCCGCGCGCCGGTCGATCGCGTCGAGCAGCGACGCGGCGGGCTCGGCGCCGCGGCCGACCTGCCGGAGCTGGAAGTACAGCGTCGCGTCGAAGTGGACGTCGAACATCCCCTCGTGGAAGCCGGGGATGTACGGGATCGTCTCGTCCATCAGCAGGAACTCGCGGTCCGTCGCCTTCACCCGGTCGCGGAGTTCGCGCCAGAACGAGTCGGGCACGGCCCACGCCATGTCGCAGCGGAACCCGTCGACGAGCGGCGCCCACTCGTCGATCACGTCGAGCAGGAACCGGCGCACGTCGAGGTTCGCGTGGTTCAGGTTCGCGATCAGCTCCCAGTCGAAGTACGTCCCCGGCTCGCCGGACTCCTGCCACTCGTAGCGATCGCGGTACGGGGAGTCGGGGTTCCGATACGCGTCCTCGAACCACTCGTGGTCGCGCGCGGTGTGGTTGGCGACGAAGTCGAACAGCACCCGCATCCCGTGGTCGTGGGCGGTCTCGACGAGCGCCTCGTAGTCGTCGCGGTCGCCGAGGTCCTCGGCGACGTCGAAGAAGTCGACGATGTTGTAGCCGTGCGGCTTCCCGTCGTGTCTGAGGACCGGCGTGAGCCACAGCGTGTCGACGCCGAGGTCGGCGATCTCCGGGATCCGCCCCTCGATCGCCGCGAACGCCTCCCCCTCGTCGGCGTCGGCGAACGTCCGGACGTACACCTCGTAGACGGTCGCGTCCGTCGTCCACTCCGGCGGCTGGTTAAGCCGGACGGTCTCGAAGGCGGGCCCGTCGGCGCCGGTCGGCGTCGTCAGCTCCGGCTCGGCGGGTTCGGGACCGTCGCTCCCGGCGAGCTCGCCCCGGTCCGTGCGCTCGACCGCGACCGCGTCGGCGACGCTCACGCGCCGCTCGCGGCCCGGCTCGCGGGCGACGGCGACGCCGTGGACCCGGAGCCGGTCCGGCACGGCGTCGGTCGGGATCCGGAGCGCCCGCCCGTCGTCGGTCGTCCAGAGCGCGTCCCGCGGGTTCCGCCGCCCCGCCGCGACCGCGGCCTCGACGTCGCGGTCGTCGACGACGAAGGTGACGGCGAGCTCGGACGCGTCAAGGGCCGACTCGGGGTTCGGCGTCGGCGTCGCCCGGACGACGACCTCGTCCCGGCCCGCCTCGCTTCCGCCTTCGCCCGCCGCCTCCTCGACGGTCGCGTCGAGCCGGACGCGCGGCCGCCCGACGCCCTCGTGGGCGCGCTCGGCGCCGTAGTCGATCGCGGCGTGGTCGGCGTCGCGGTCGCGGACCGCGGTCCCGCTGCCGCCGGCGACGTCGACGCCCTCGTAGCTCGCCGGGAACGCGCGCACCGTCAGGAGGTGGTCGCCGTCGGGCGCGTCGAGCCCGAGCCGGTACCGGCCGGGGACGTCGGGGGTGAAGTCGGTCACGGACCGCTCGCCCACGGTCGCCTCGCTGTCCGGCGGCGCGTCGGCGACGCGCCACTCGTAGCTCGCCGCTGGGTCCGGGTCCCGCGGCGCGAGCTGCGTCGTCTCCCCGGTCGAGAGGAATCGGGGGGGTCCAGGGTGGTGCATGTGGCACCCATTGACGCCCGGGGTCTTCGGTGTTGCTCTTCGGTCGATCCCCCTCGAACGGAGCGGTCGCCTCGTTCGTCAATGCTTTTACCCCGGAAATCGCAGGGCGACTATGCGACTGCGAACCGCTCTCACGGAGCACGAACGTCGGCGCGGCGAGCGCTATCCGGCGGAGCGTCCCACGACCGCCGGCGCGTTCACGGGCGACGACGGCCGTCTGGTCCACGTCGGGCCGGACGGCGCCGTCCACGACTGTTCGTACTCCCTGTCGGGAGTCGGCGGGGCCGACCGGCTCCGAATGGGGATCACGGCCGGCCGCGGCGTCCGCTGGTTCGACGACCTCGCGACGACGCGCCAGCACTACGACGGCGACACCCCCCTCGTCGAGACCGAGTACGACGCGGGGCGGTACACGATCCACCAGTTCGACCTGGTCGTGGGCGACACGCACCTCACGCACGTCGAACTGCGCGGCGCCCCGCCCGCCGGCGCCGAGCTCGTCGCCGCCTGCGCGTTCTCGCCGGACATGGTCGAGGGGCGCGTCGGCAACCTGGTCCACCAGGAGGCCGGGCCGGACGACGGGAGCGTCGTCGAGGTGTACCACCGCTCCGAGCACGACTTCCTGACGGCGTCGACGGGGCTCTCGGCCGCGCACGGCCAGCGGCTCCGCACGATCACGGAGCTGCTCGGCGAGGACGGGACCGGGTTCCCGCACCGCGGCGAGATCGACCAGCGCGAGGACTCGCGGCTCACGCCGGACGTCGTCGTCCGCGCCCCCTTCGAGCGCGACGGGCGGACCGAGCGCGTCACCCTGGCGAGCCGGGCGGTCGTCGACCGCCGAGAGACGCGCGAGACCGGCGACGACGCGATGGACGCGCTCTCCGACGGCCCGGACCGCCAGCGGCGGATCGAGGAGCTCTCGCGGATCGCGACCGCCTACCCCGACGCCGACGACCTCCGCGAGGCGGCCGCGGGCCGGGGGCCGACGGTCCCCGAGGACGTGCCGCGACGGGGGGTGATCGCGAGCGACCTCCGCGCGCTCGACCTGCTGACGGCCGAGTCCGGCGCCCGGATCGCCGCCCCCGAGTTCGACCCCTTCTACTCGACCTCCGGCGGCTACGGCTACACCTGGTTCCGCGACGAGGCGGAGACCGCGTCGGCGCTGTTGAGCGCGAGCGAGGAGATCGGTCTCGACGCCGACGAGGAGCTGCTCGCGACCGCCTCCTTCCTCTGCCGCACGCAGGACGCCGACGGCTCGTGGCCCCACCGCGTCTGGGCCGACTCGGGGAAGGTCGCCCCCGGCTGGGCGAACGCCCGGATCGAGGGCGCGAACGGGACCGCCGGCCCGAACGACCAGCTCGACCAGCCCGCCTCGGTCGTCGCCTTCCTCGCGCGGCTCCGCCGGACGACCGACCTCCCCGAGGAGTGGCGCGAGCGGATCGACGCCACCATCGCCGACGCGGTCGCCTTCCTCCGCGAGACGACCGAGGACGACGGGCTCCCCCGGCGCTGTCAGAACTGCTGGGAGAACGCCCTCGGGCGGTTCACCCACACCGGCGCGGCGTACCTCCGGGCGTTCGCCGCGGTCGGCCGCGCGCCGGTCGACGACGAGACGCGCGTCGCGGCGGCCGCGGCGGCCGACGACGCCCTCGCCGGGCTCGACGACCGCTGGAACCCGGACACGGGGCGGTTCCCCCAGCGCGCGAGCGCGGAGAGCCGCGACGACCGCGCCGACGCCAGCACGTTCGCGCTCGCCGGTGCGGCCGTCGAGTACGCGGCCCTGCGCGAGGAGCGCGCCGACGTCGACGGCGCGGTCACCGACGGCTCGGGCGCGGCGGTCGCGACCGCCGACTTCGACGCGTTCCTCGACCGCGTGGAGCGCCACGTCCGGAACTCGATCGACGCCCTGCGCCGCGAGACGGCCGACGTCGAGGGGCTCGTCAGGTTCACCGGCGACGACTGGCGCACGGCCGAGCAGGGCGCCGCGAAGGTGTGGTCGATCGCGACCCTGTGGGGCGCGACGGCGGCCGCCTCGCTCGGCGGGCTCGTCAGCGACCGCGGCGGCGACGGAGGCGGTGAGGCCGACCGCGACGCCAGCGCCGAGCTGTTCGCGGCGGCCCGCGACCTGTACGCGCTCTGCGAGCCCGACGGCCACTTCGTCAACGAGGCCGGGCTCTTCGCCGAGCAGGCGTTCGACGACGGCGACCTCGACAGCGCGACGCCGATCGGCTGGTCGCACGCGCTCCGGATCGAGGCCACGGTGACGCTCGCGAGGCACGGCGCGCTCCCGGTCCCGCACGACCGGCCGACCGGCCCGGACGAGGCCCCGCACTGGACGACCGGCCGGAAGTTCGGCGTCGGCACCCCGGCCGACCACGGGGCCGACGACCCGGTCCCGGTCTGGTTCACGCTGACGGAGGGGGCGCTCACCGAGGCGCGGTTCCCGCGGATCGACGTGATGAACGTCCGGACGTTCGACTTCCTCGTCGCCGACCCGGAGACGGGGTACACTATCCGCACCTTCGACGAGACGAGCCACGTGACGGCCACCGAGACCGTCGAGCGCCGGACGGAGCCGACGGTCGAGGACGCGCTCGCGTACACGCAGACGATCCGGGAGACCGGCGACGGCCACGGCCACGAGTGGACGCTCACCGTCGAGTACGCGGTCGACACCGGCGGCGACGCGGTCCTCGCCGACGTCGACTTCGAGGGCGGCCGCGAGTACGACGTGTACGCCCTGGTCGACACGACGATCACGAACGTCGGGACGAACGACCGCGGCGACCGGGTGGGCGACGGCGACGGCTACCACCTGCTCGCGCGCAACGACGACGCGGCCGAGCGGGGCGCGGGAAAACTCGTCGACGACGGCGGCGACTCCTTCGAGGTCGCCCTGGCGCTCGCCAGCGACGACCGGTTCGAGTGGGCCAGCGCCCTCGCGGCCGGCGACGAGGACGCGGACGCCCTGTTCGGCGAGGGCGAGCGCGGCGAGGGGGCCGCCGAGGCGACCGGGAACGTCGTGCTCGCCGGGCTCGTCGGGAGCGGCACCGCCGTCTCCGACACGGTCGCGCTCGGGTTCGCGGAGAACGCCGACACCGCGGCCGCGCTCGGCGAGGCCCGCGGCGCCATCTCGCGCGGCTTCGACGACGTCGCCGACGCGTACGTCGGGTCGTGGCGCGACTGGCTCGCCGGCCGCGAGTTCCCCGACTCGGTGACCGGCGACGCGGAGCTGGCGACCCAGTATCGCTTCGCACTGATGACCCTCGCGGCCGTGGAGGACAAGCGCCACGACGGCGCGGGGATCGCGAGCCCGTCGGTGCCGTGGGGCGAGACGGAGTACGCCGCCGAGGACCGCGGCTACGGCTACAACTTCGTCTGGTCGCGCGACCTCTATCAGGTGTTCACGGCGCTGATCGAGGTCGGCGAGGTCGAGCGCGGGGCGAACGCGCTCGCGTACCTCTACAACACGCAGCAGGACGACGACGGCTTCCTCCCGCAGAACACCTACATCGACGGCCGCACCCGGTGGGGCGGCGAACAGATGGACAACATCGCGTTCCCGTCCGTGATGGCGTGGCAGCTGTACGAGCACGGAGTCACGCCGGACGAGGCCGACTACACGTACGACCAGGTCCGGCGCTCGCTCGGCTACATCGCGGCCAACGGCCCCGAGACGGCCCAGGAGCGGTGGGAGGAGGAGGCCGGCTTCTCGCCGTCGAGCATCGCGGCCGAGATCGCCGGGCTCGTCTGCGGGGCCGCCTTGGCGCTCGTGGAGGCCGACCGGACAGAAGTTGACGGCGACGCGACCGCCGAGGAGTCCCCCGACGCGCTGCGCGCCGACGCGCTCGCGTGGCTCGGGCTCGCCGACGACTGGGCCGCGCGCGTCGAGGAGTGGTGCGCGACGGCGACGGGGACCGAGCGCCACGCCGAGACGCCGTACTACCTCCGGATCACCGCCGATGGCGACCCCGAGTCCGGCCGCCCGCGGACGATCGCCAACGACGGCCCGACCTACGACGAGCGCGAGATCGTCGACGGCGGCTTCCTGGAACTTGTCCGGCTCGGCGTGAAGCCGGCGGACGACGAGACGGTCCGGAACTCCGTCTCCGTCGTCGACGACTCGATCCGCGTTGACACGCCGCACGGCCCCGCGTGGTACCGCTACGTCGGCGACGCCTACGGCGAGATCGCCGCCGGCGACCCGGGCGCGCCGTGGGCCGGCACGGGCGACGGCCGCGGGCGCCTGTGGCCGATCTTCACCGGCGAGCGCGGGGAGTACGAGCTCCGTGCCCGCGCCGACGGCCCGCACGGCTTCGGCGGCACCGACGAGGACGAACTCGAGCCCGACGCCCTCCTGGAGACGATGGCCGGGTTCGGCAACTCCGGGCGGATGCTCCCGGAGCAGGTGTGGGACCGCGAGCACCCGACCGACTACGGATGGGAGTTCGGTGAGGGCACCGGGGGGGCGACCCCGCTCGCCTGGTCGATGGCCGGCTACATCCGGCTCGCGCACGGCGTCGACGCCGGCGAGCCGGTCGAGACCCCGGCCGTCGTCCGGGAGCGCTACGTCGAGCGCGACCGGCCCGCGGGCCCCGACCTCACGGCCGCCGTCGAGTACGCGGGCGAGGACCTGGTCGTCTCCGGCGAGACCGACGGCGACGCGGTCGCGGTGTACGCCGCGGACGGTTCCGCGCTGGCGACCCCCGACGACGGCGCGTACGAGGTCCGGCTGGACGCCGACCTCGACGCCGACACGGTGGTCGTCGCGGCGACCGCCGACGGGTCGCCCGCCGGCGACGCTTCGGCCGACGGCGACGACCCCCTCGCCGACTTCGCCGGCGCCGGCACGTCGGTCGAACGACTCCGGCTGTAGGCGGGTCGCGGTATTTCGTTCTGTTGGGACCCTCGACAGGTGGCGTGATACAATAGCCGTGCCGAGTAGCCGGCGCGAATGCGGTACGAACTGGGGCCGACCCATGAGAGAGCGATCGGGCAGTACACACCATCTCGCGTTTGTCCGTTTCAGGAACCCTCTGAAATCCCATACGTATTTAAATATCAGAGAATAAACACTCGGTTCGTCTGAATTCACCAAGTTGAATCGATTTGTACACCGAGCGAATCAGTGCCGGTTCGAAGCGCGCTGCCGCGGAGTATCTGCGTTCCACGGCGAGCGTCCCGGTCCGTGTTTGGTTCCAGACGAACACGGGACGCGATATAATAACATCAGTATGAAATTTTAAATATAGCTATATAGTTACGGAGCGTCGGAAGGATGTGAGTAAAGGTATCATGTCTCAAAAAGAGCTCTCGCGGCGAACCGTACTGCGGAGGGGTGCTATCCTCTCGACGTTCCTCGGACTGGGCGCGTTGACGATGCCCGGTCAGGCCGCGGCGATGAACAAGGCGGAACTGATCGAGCAGATGGCGAGCGAAGCCGGACTGAGCGCGCCGGAGATAGAGCATGCGCTCGACGCGTTCACCCACGCGACGACGAAAGCCTTGGAGAACGGCGACAGCGCCGTGTTGGTCGGATTCGGATCGTTCAGCATCTCGAAGCGCTCCGCCCGGACGGGGCGGAATCCGAGTACGGGTCGAAATCCGAGCGCTCGAAACGGGCCTGCAGACGATTCGCCGGTGACGTTCGCCGTCTGCCCGGAGTTCGCGGCCGCCCTCGATCTCAACCCCGGTAAGGGCGACGAGGCTAGCGCCAAGTGCCGAGACGCCGACGTGGTGATCGACGCGGAGTACATCGCGAGTGAAACGGAACACGACCCGCGTGGGGGGCTATCGGAGGAGGACGCAAAGCGGGCGCTCGAGGCGTTCATCAACACGACGACGAAAGCCCTCAAAAAAGGAGATCGGATCTCGGTGGGCGTCAAAAAGGACGAGGATGAGGGGTTCGGCACGTTCAGCATCTCGAAGCGGTCTGCCCGGACCGGACGGAACCCACAGACCGGAAAAGAGATCCAGATCGCGGCGAAGAAGGTGGTCAAGTTCAAGGCGGGTGCCGAACTCTCGAAGGCCGTCAACTGAAAACCCAGCGGCGTGATACCCCTGAGACCGGTCCGTATGTCGTCGAACTAGCTGCAACGCCGGTCGGGGGAAACTACTGAGTTCCCGTCTTTAAGACTCGCTCCCATGAGTGCCGAGATGTTCTCTGAGCTGAGAGAATAACACTCTAAGAACATCAACGGAGCCGTTTCGACGGTCGAAGTCAGCCGAGCGCGGTCACGTCGACCGCGCGCGAGTCGCCGTCGACAGCGAGCTCGACCGACTCGACGACCGACTCCCTGACGCGCTCGCGCCACGCCTCGACGGCCTCGGCGTGGAGCTCCCGACGCGTCTCGACGCCGGCGTCCGGGTGGGCCGCCGCGGTCTCGTCGACCTCGGGGTACGGCGGGACCTCGCTCACCAGTTCACGGGGATCGACGTGGATCGGGGCCGGAGTATCGCCCTCGCGCCCGCTCGTGTCGCTCCCGTCGCCTGCGTTCGCGTCGACCGCGTGGAGCCGGGCGCGCATCCGCCCGGAAAACGGCGGGGTCACCCGGAGGACGACCTCGCGGTCGCTCCGGAGCGTTGCTTCGAGCGCGCTCGCGACGTCCTCGCGGTGGACCGCGATCGAGCGAATCCGGTCGGGAGCCCCCGCGTTCCCCGCGGACCCGTCCGACCCGTCCTCAGTCATCGTCACCCGCCCACTCCGCGTCCGAGAGGGTGCGCTGGACCGCCTCCTCGCCGACGGCGCCGGCGAGGTGCTCGAAGCCGGCGCGGACGCCGCGGTCGCTCGCGTTCGCGACGAGCCGCGAGACGATGAACTCCGGCGTCGATTTCCCGATCGTGCCGAAGCGCGGCTGGTAGTCGACGCGCAGCTCTAACTCGCCCGTGAGTCCCTCCGCGAAGATCCCGTCTATCCGGGCGGCCTCGGGGAGTGGACTGAGGTCCTCCGCGAGGTGCGTGACGTACACGCCGAGCGCGCCGCGGTCGACGGTGAGCGTCACGAGGCCGTTCAACAGGTCGGCGGCGCGGCCCGGTTCCGTGATCGCCTCGAACTCGTCGACTAACATCAGCGTCCGGCCGTCCTCGACGAGCGGCGGGACCACCGACTTCAGCGTCGACTCCAGCACCCCGGCGTTGAACGAGGCGTGCCGGCGGTGGAAGACGATCCGGTCGAACGCACCGACCTCGGCCGCCTCGGCGGGGACCGGGAGCCCCATCGACGCGAGCAGCGCCACCGCGCAGATCGTCTCCAGCAGGGTCGTCTTCCCGCCCGAGTTCGCGCCCGTGAGTACGCTCACGCGGTCGCCTGTCGGCGGCGCGTCGGCGCTCGCGACGCCGGCGTCGCCCGCGAGCGAGTGGGTCCCGACCGCGTACGACACCGGCTGGACCTCGCCGGCGACGAAGAGGTTTCGAGCGTTCCGCACCGCGATCCCGTCGTCGACCAGCGTCGGCCGGACGAGGTCGTACTCGGCCGCGAACAGCGCGAGCGAGAGCAGGAACGCGACGTCCGAGACGGCGTCGACCGCGCGGGCGACGTGGCTTCTCCCCTCGTCGTCTCCGTCGTCCCCGTCGTCTGCCCCGCCCGATTCGCCTCCGTCTACCCCCGCTCGCATCCCCCCGATCCGCTCGCGGATGTCGTCGGCGACCGCCGCCTCGCGCTCCGCGACTTCGGTTTCCAGCTCCGCCGCGAGGTCACGGAGGGTCGCCGAGACGAAGTCGGCGGCGTCGAGCGCGTCGTCCGGCGCGACCGAACGCACCGTCGCCGGGTCGACGCCGGTCTCGCTCGCGACGTGATCGATCGTCGCGGCCTCCAGCGCCTCGAAGTCGCGCAGCGAGCCGTCGCGGACCGCGTCGAGCACGTCGAACGCCGAGTTCTCCAGCTCCTCGGCCGCGTCGAGCCGATCCCGGAGACGGTCGAGCTCACCGTCGGCACCGCGGGCGATCTCGATCTCCCCGTCGGCGTCGACGCTCGTCGGGTCGATCGACCCGCGCACGTCGGCGAGGGCGTCGGCGGCGTCTCGCAGGGTGTCCGCCTCCAGCTCGCCCACCGCCGCGAACGGGCCGTCGTCGAGCCCAGCATCCCGCAGGGCGAGGGCCGTTTCGACGGCAGCGAGGTCCGACCCCCCCGCGTCGTCGTACGCGTCGAACGCCTCGACGACGCGCTCGCGGTCGGCCTCGGCGATCCCCTCCCACGCGTCTCGCGCGGCGACGACGCCGTCGAGGCGCGCCTCGACGGCCTCCCGGTCGCTGAGCGGCGTCAGCACCCGGATCCGGTCGGCGGCGTGGGCCGTCAGCGCGTGGCTCGCCGCAAGCGAGAGCAGGTCGTCGTACACCGAGCGGGTGTCGCCCGTCGCGAGGACGTCCATCCCGGCCTCGCCGTTGGCCCGGCGGAGGATCCGGGTGGCCCGCCCGCGGTGGAGCCCGGCGTCGACGAGCGCCCGCACGTCGGCCGACTCGATCGCCTCGATCGCCCGCGAGGTCCCCAGCGCCAAGACGAGCCGCTCGCTCGTCTTCGGGCCGATCCCCCAGTAGTCCTCGAGTCGCATACGCCGAAGTGAGGGCGCGGCGTCTTGGCGTTTTCGTCGGCGGCGGAGCGCGCGAGCGAGGGGCGGGCCGGCCCGCGACCTCCCCGGCCGCCAGCGTCAAACCCCGTCGGTCGCTACCGCGACCCATGGCCACGGAGATCGCGGACGGTGTGTGGCGGTTCGAGCTGCGCGGCGTCAGCGCCTACCTCGTCGACGACGACGTGCCCGTGCTCGTCGACGCGGGGACGCCGTGGGACGAGGACCGAGTGCGGGCGGGGATCGCCGAGGCCGGCGTTGACGTCGCGGATGTCGGGCGAGTGCTCCTGACGCACTACGACCTTGACCACGTCGGGACCCTCGCGGCGCTGACGCCGGAGCTCGACGCGACCGTGTACACCGGCGCGTTCGACGCGGCGATCCTCCGGGGCGAGCGGTCGCCGCCGCCGCGGAACCACAAAGGCGCCTTCCAGCGGCTCGCCGGCCTGTTCGACACCTCGCCCGACCTCGATATCGAGGCGGTCGCCGACGGGGAGCGGCTCGGCTCGTTCACCGCCTACCACACGCCCGGGCACACCCCCGGACACGTCGCGTACGTGAGCGAGGACCTCGGCGTCGCGCTCCTCGGCGACCTCGTCGCCGCGTCCGACGGCGCGCTCGAACCCTCAGAGTGGTTCGTCAGCTACGACACGGACGCGGTACTGGACAGCGTCCGCGACCTCGCCGCCCGCGCCCCGCCGTTCGAGGTCGCGTGCGTCGGCCACGGCGACCCCCTCGCCTCGGGGGGAGACGAGGCGCTCGCCGCGCTCGCAGAGCGGATCTGAGGGAACCGAACGGCGCGGCCCGGCCCCGCCGCCCTATCGCGACTGCCGGTAGATCAGGTTGCGCTGGATGTCGTTCGCGCCCTCGTAGATCACCGGGATGCGCACGTCGCGGTAGACGCGGGCGATCCGGCGGTCGGTGAGGATCGAGCGGCCGCCGTGGAGCTTCATCCCCTTCTCGGCGCAGTCGGCGGCGACCTCGGTCGACTTCGTCTTCGTCAGCGCGGCCCAGTAGCCCGCGTCCTCGTCGTCCGCGACCTTCTCGCAGGCGCGCCAGTTGAGCGCGCGCGCCGACTCGAAGCCGATCCGCATGTCTGAGAGGGTGTGCTGGACCGCCTGGAACTCGTCGACGGTGCGACCGAACGCCTCGCGGTCGTGGACGAACTCCTCGGCCTCCTCGATGGCGGCGGCGGCCAGCCCGAGCCCGTGGCCGCCGACGATCACGCGGCCGTGGTTGAAGAAGTCCGCGAGGACGTAGAAGCCGCCGCCCTCGCTGCCGACGACGTTCTCCTCGGGGACGAAGCAGTCGTCGAAGACGATGTGACCCTGCTTGGAGGCCCGCATCCCCATCTTCTCCGGGATGTGCTCGGCCTCGTACCCGTCCGAGTCGGTCTCGACGATGAACAGGGTGTAGTTGGAGTAGCTGTCGTCGCTCTCGCCGGTCTTGGCGTAGACGGTGAGCCAGTCGGCCTCGACCGCGTTACCGACCCAGTACTTCTCGCCGGTGAGCTCGTAGCCGCCCTCCACCTTCTCGGCCTCGGTCGTCATCCCCGCGAGGTCGGAGCCGGTCTCGGGCTCGGAGACGGCGAGCCCCGATATCTGGTCGTTCTCCGCGACGGGGCGGAGGTACTCCTCCTTCTGTTCGTCGGTGCCGTACTGCTCGACCATCTCGGCGCCGAAGCTCGCGAGCTGGAGGGTGAGCGCGATGCCGGCGTCGGCGCGGTAGAACTCCTCCGCGATCGCGAGCACCTGCGCGAGGTCGAACCCCCGCCCGCCGTACTCCTCGCCGATGTCCTGCGCGACGAGCCCGGCGTCCATCCCCGCCTCCAGCACCTCCCACGGGTACTCGCCCGACTCGTAGTACGCCGCCGCGTTCGGCGCGATGTACTCGTCCGCGAACTCCCGGGCCTCGGCCTTCACGTCGCGCGCGTGTTCCGGCACGATGCCGTCGTCGAGTAGATCCATGCCCGATCCGCGGGCCCCGCGACCAAAACGTTCGTGAAACAACGAGGAATGACGGGCGCGTTTACTCGTCGGTCGCGGTCTCCCCCTCGTCGCCGTCCCTGTTACCGTCCTCGTCGACGGGTTCGGCGGCGGCGTCGTCGCCCGCTGCTTCCCCTTCGGGGTCGGTCTCCTGCGCCGCTTCGGTGTCGGCCTCTCCGCCCGCTTCGGCGTCGCTCTCCCCTTCTGCTTCGGCGTCCCCCTCCCCATCCCCGGCCGAGTCGCCCGCGTTCGCGATCGCCTCCGCGTCGGCGATGTCGACGGATTCGCGCTCGGTCTCCTGGCCCTCCTCGGCCTCCTCGCTGTCCTCCTCGGCCTCGTCACCCGCCGCGGAATCGGCTTCTCCCTCGGTCCCGCCGTCCGGGGGGTCGGCCGGGTCGGCGGGCCTGAACCCGGCCGTCTCCAGTTCGGGCTCCGAGCCCTCGTCGGGGGGGTGGCCTCGCTCACGGAGGGTCTCCCGCACGGCCGTCCGGTCGACGGTTCCGGAGACGGTCCGCGGGAGCTCGTCGACGACCGCGATCGTCCTGGGTATCTTGAACCCGCTGAGTCGCTCCCGGGCGAAGGCGTCGAGCGCCGCCTCGTCTATCGGTTCATCCGCGTCCTCGACCGCGAGCAGCGCGGCGACCCGCTCGCCCCACGTCTCGTCGTCGAGGCCGACGACGGCGGCCGCCTCGACCGCGGGGAACCGGCGGAGCACGTCCGTCACCTCGCCGGGTTCGACGTTCTGGCCGCCGGTGATGATCCGGTCGTCGAGCCGGTTGAGCACGTAGAGGTAGCCGTCCTCGTCGATCCGCCCCACGTCGCCGGTGTGGAGCCCGTGCGGACCGAACGCGGAGCGGTCCAACTCGGCGGCGGACCCGTCCTCGTCGGGGTCCGGCGGTCGCTCCAGGTACCCCGGCGTCACCGTCGGGCCGTCCACGACGATCTCGCCCGTCTCGCCGGCCTCGACCGCCGCGCCGTCCTCGTCGACGACCGTCACGTCGGTGCCGAAGAGGGGCCGGCCGACCGTCCCGAGTTGGCCCCGCGTCTGTCGCGGCGTCGCGGTGGCGATCTGCGATGCGGACTCGGTCATGCCGTAGGTCGGGTACACCGGGATCGAGTAGTCGCGGCAGCGCTCTATCAGCTCGTCCGGCGCCGGCGCGCCGCCGAGCAGGACCACGCGGAGCGTGTCCGAGAGCGTGCCGCGGCTGTCGAGCATCCGCTTGAGCATCGTCGGCACGAGCGAGACGCCGGTCACGTCGTACGCGTCGATGTCGTCCGCGGTGCCGCCGGCGTCGAACCCCTCCCGGAGCACGAGCGTCGTCCCGTAGAGCGCGGAGCGGTAGACGGGCGCGAGCCCGCCCATGTGGTGTAAGGAGAGCGAGACGAGCCAGCGGTCGCCGGGGTCGACGCCGAGCCGGAACGCGGAGGCGACGGCGGAGCTGTACACGTTGCCGGCGGTGAGCGGGACCGGCTTCGGGGCCCCCGTCGTGCCGGAGGTGAAGAGGATACAGAGGTGATCGGCGAACTCCCACTCGGGGGGATCGACCGACGCCGGCTCGACGTCGTGAACGGCGGCGACGGTCGCGTCGGTCGGGTCGTCGACGGAGAACACGGGCGTGTCCTCGATCCCGTCGACGGCCGCCAGCGCGTCGTCCTCGGTGGGGTCCGCGCAGACGACCGCCGAGAGGTCGGCGCGCTCGATCCGCTCCGAGAGCTCCCTCGGCGTGAGCTCCTGCCCGAGCGGGACGAAGGTCGCCCCGATCCGCATCGCCGCGTGGACCAGTCCGACGGTCCCGACGTACGGCGGGGTGAGGACGCCGAGCCTGTCGCCAGCCTCGACCCCGTGAGCGACGAGGCGGCCGGCCGTCTCGGAGACGAGGCGGTCGAGGTCCGTGTACGTCCACGTCTCGCCGTCCTCCGCGCGCACGAGCGCGGCGTCGTCAGGCGAGGCCGCGACGCGGTGGGCGAGCCAGTCGCGCACGGGAGTCACCTCCCGCGCGGCGGCGACTCACTCATCGTCGGCGTGTCGGACGGTGAGGACCGGCACGTCCGAGGTCCGGACGACCCGTTCGGTGACGCTGCCGAGGAGGTACCGGTCGAGCCCCTTCCGACCGTGCGTCCCCATCACGATCATGTCGATCGCGTGCTCGTCGACGTAGTCCCGGATCGAGCGGTAGGCGGTTCCGCTGGCGATCGTCGTCTCGCAGTCGACTTCGGCGTCCTCGGCCGCGTCCGCGACCCGTCGCGTGGCCTCCTTCCCCTCGGATTCGAGGGCGTCGACGACGACCTCGGCGCCGGCTTCGAGCGTCGAGTACGCCGCGCCGTCGACGACGTACAGCGCGTGGAGCGTGGCGTCGTACCGCCCGGCGAGGTCGATCGCGTGTTCGATCGCGGCGTCCGACGCGGGACTGCCGTCGGTCGGAACGAGGATCTGCGAGTACATCTCACGGCCCGCTACGCCCGGTACCGATTAAAAACCCGATCACGAGCGGCGCCGCTCGAAAAAGCGCACGACGACGGCGCTACCGGAACCCCATCGCTTCGATCTGCTCTTGGTACCGGTTGCGGATGGTGACCTCGGTGACCTGCGCGACGTCCGCGACCTCGCGCT
>NZ_CVRT01000081.1 GCF_001261915.1 Halorubrum sp. SD626R | reverse complement strand
CCGAGACCGGCCACCAGATGCTCCACACGATGTACGAGCAGGTGGTCAAACGCGGCGTCACGGTGTACGACGAGTGGCACGTGATGGACCTGGCCGTCACGGACGAGCCGGACCCGGCCGACCGGACCTGTCACGGCGTGGTCGCCTACGACATCCAGAGCGGCGAGGTCAGCGGCTTCCGCGCCGACGACGGCGTCATCCTCGCGACCGGCGGGATGGGACAGGTGTTCGACCACACCACCAACGCGGTCGCGAACACCGGCGACGGCGTCGCGATGGCGTACCGCGCGGGCGTCCCGATGGAGGACATGGAGTTCATCCAGTTCCACCCGACGACGCTGCCGTCGACGGGCGTCCTCATCTCCGAGGGCGTCCGCGGCGAGGGGGGGATCCTCTACAACAGCGAGGGCGAGCGCTTCATGTTCGAGCACGGCTACGCGAACAACGACGGCGAGCTCGCCTCCCGCGACGTGGTCTCCCGCGCCGAGCTGACCGAGGTCAACGAGGGGCGCGGCATCGAGGACGAGTACGTCCACCTCGACATGCGGCACCTCGGCGAGGAGCGCATCCTCGACCGGCTGGAGAACATCCTCCACCTCGCGGAGGACTTCGAGGGCGCCGACGGCCTGACGGAGCCGATGCCAGTCAAGCCCGGGCAGCACTACGCGATGGGCGGCATCGAGACGAACGAGCACGGCGAGACCGCCATCGACGGGCTCTACGCCGCCGGCGAGTGCGCCTGCGCGTCGGTCCACGGCGCGAACCGCCTCGGCGGCAACGCCCTCCCGGAGCTCATCGTCTTCGGCAAGCGCGCCGGTCGCCACGCGGCCGGGGAGGACATGGGCGAGGCCGAGATCCCGACCGGCAAGGAGGGCGAGTGGGAGCCGGCCGACTACGAGTTCGGGGTCGAAGTCGGCGAGACCGGCGGCCAGGGCCCCGCCGCGGCCGACGGCGGTGCGGTGGCGACGGACGCCGACAGCGTGCTCGGCGCCGCGGTCGACCGGGCGAAGGACCGCGTCGACGCGCTGCTCTCGCGGAAGGGCCGCAACCACGCGGAGATCCGCTCGAAGGTCCAGGAGACGATGACCGCCAACGTCAACGTGTTCCGCGAGGAGGGCCGGCTCGAAGAGACGCTCGGCGACCTCCGCGAGGCGCGCGAGGCGTACAAGGACGTGGCCGTCTCCGACCCGTCCCGGACGTTCAACACCGACCTGATCCACACGATGGAGACGCGGAACATCCTCGACATCGCCGAGGCGCTCACGATGGGCGCGCTCGCCCGCGAGGAGTTCCGCGGCGCCCACTGGCGGAAGGAACACCAGGAGCGGAAAGACGAGAACTGGCTGAAACACACCCTCGTCTCGTGGAACGACGGGGAGCCCGAGCTCTGGTACAAGCCGACCATCCTCGAAGGCGAGAACAAGACGTACGAGCCGAAGAGCCGCTCGTACTGAGCCGTCGACCGACGCGACTCTCGGTCAGGGTAACCGCCTCGGACGGACCGCGGTCCCGTCTGCGTCGTCAGTCGAAACGATCGCCGCGATCGAGAGCCCGTGCCGCTCGGACGCCGGATCCGCGGTCGTCGATTCGTCGCTTTTCGCTCGACTCGCTCCCGCTCTCGGTCGCTTCGCGAGTTTTCGACGATCGTTGTATAGGGGGTTTATTATCGTCGAACCCATCGCTTCGAACAAGATGATACAGACGAAGACCGCACGCACCGCGGCGCCGGCCCTGCCGCGGGAGCTGCAGTCGCCCCGCGCGAAGCTCGTGTACCTGTACCTGACGACGAACGGCGACGCCACCGTCTCGGAGATGGGCGAGTCGCTCGGCATGAAGAAGATCTCGCTGTACAGCATCCTGAAGACCCTCAAGCGGGAGGGAATGGTCGACTGCGACGGCGACACCTACGCGCTGAACTGACGCGCTCGACGAGGCGGGACCCGACACCGCGATCCCGCCGGCGGAGCGTTTAGGGGCTCGGAGGGCAGAGTATGCCCGTGGACGCGAATCAAGAGGAGTTCCGGAACCCGTTCGGGATGGACGCGGCGTGCGAGAACTGTCCCGAGCTGTGCGACGCGCGGGAGCGCGTCGTCCACGGGTACGGCGACGTCGGCGCCGAGTTTCTCGTCGTCGGGACCGGGCCGACGGCGGCCGCCGAGGCGAACGGCGTGCCGTTCACCGGAGCGGGCGGCGGCGAGCGGGTCCAGTCGATATTCGGTGACCTCGGGTTCGTCCGGTCGCCGCCGGACGCGACGGAGCCGGACGTGCAGAACCTGTTTTTCACGAGCCTGACGCGCTGTCGACATCCGGAGCGCGAGCCGACCGACCGCGAGGTCGACACCTGCGAGCCGTTCCTCAACGCGGAGATCCGAATGATCAACCCGCAGATCATCGTCCCGGTCGGGGACCGACCGCTCCGCGAGCTCGCGGTCGAGTACACGACGCGCCGGCCGGACTCCTTCGACGTCGACGCCGAGCACGCGACGACGATCCGGGGCCGCGGGTTCGAGCTGGTGCCGATGAAGGAGCCGGCGTCGATGACCGACGCCGAGGCGGACGCCTTCCGCGAACACATGCGCGAGAACGTGTTGAGCCGCGACTACCGGCAGACGAAAGGTCGTCGGAGTCGGTGAGCGCGCCCCCGCCGCGCGGTCGGGCGGTCAGGCGGTCGAATCGTCAAGTTCCTCGTCGTCGATCACGCCTCCGAGCAGATCGGTCGTCGCGTCGTCGCTGTCCGCGCCGAACGCGCAGTCGACGAGGATGTGCCCGCCAAGCGTCGACGGCGAGATCACCTGATCGGCGCCGGCGCGGCGGAGCTTGTCGACGTTCTCCCGCTGGGTCACCGCCGCGACGATCCGCACGTCGGGGTTGAGCTGGCGGGCGGTGAGGATCGCGAGGGCGTCGCGGGCGTCGTCCTCGGTCGCGGCGACGACCGCGCGGGCGCCGTCGAGGTTGACCCGTTCGAGCGGCTCCACGTCGCTGGGGTCCGCTGTGTACACCGGGACGTCGCGGTCGGCGAGCCGCCTGGCGGCCGTTTCGTCGGGGGTCACCACCGCGTACTCGACGCCGTCGCGGGCGGCGAGCTCTTCGAGAATCGGTTCCGTCAGGTCCCCGTAACCGAGCACGAGGACGTGGCCGTCGAGGAGGTCGATCTGTCTGTCGGTCATCTTTCCGAGCGCCTTGGAGAGCTGCGCCTCGATGGCGGGCGTGAGGAGGACCCCGAGCGCCACCGCGAAGGCGGCGACGTTCATCACGAGCGAGGAGAGCACGAACAGCTGAGCGATGTCGGAGGCGGGACCGGCCTGCGGGATCACGTCGCCGTAGCCGACCGTCGAGGCGGTGACGACGGTGAAGTAGAAGGCGTCGACGATCGTTTCGACCCCGCTGAACTGGTCGCGGAGCGCGTACGTGCCGACCGTCCCGTACGAGATCGCGGTCACCAGGGCGGCGCCCGCCGCGAGCTGGGTCGGCGAGGGGGAGAAGTCCCTGTCGAACCGCCCGCGGTTGTACGCGAGCGCGGGCATCGACAGGATCGACAGCGCCACCAGCGGGAAGGACACCACGGACGCCTGCATGAGCCCCTGGACCGCCGTCAGCGGGAGCAGGACCGCGGTGGAGTACCAGCCCACTCGATACCCCTTCTTCAGCGCGAAGCCGCTCCCCAGCATCGAGAAGCCGGTGATCGTTCCCGTGAACCCGACCGTCTGGCGGACGACGTCGGGGACGTAGGGGGCGAGCGGCCCGGAGACCCCGAGCCCGCCGATCTGGGCGAGCCCAGCGAGGATCGACAGGACCGCGACCGCGAACGTCAGGGCGATGGATGCCCGCACGGTCACCCAGTCACGGGTCAGCTCCATACCGGCCCGTCGCCGACGCCGAACTTAAACCCCGCGAGGGCGGGACGGCGTCGTGGAGGGTCGCCTCGACGGCGACCGCGACGCGGCCCCCGCGCCGACAGGCGTTTAAACGCCCCGCCGAGTGTGAGCCGTATGTCACTGCCCGTCGAGATCGTCTTCGGGATCTACCTCGGGATCATCACGGGGATCGTCCCCGCGCTGGTCTCCGGGGTGCTCGGCTTCGTGTTCAAGTACGTCACCGGGGTGACGATCCCCGGGCTCGGGGTCGTCGTCCTCGCGCTCGCGATCGCCGGCATCAACGGCGGGCTGCTCGCGCTTAACGACGAGACGATCCGGTCGTCGGAGCGCGCGCCGGCGATCCTCACGGCCATCGTGGTCGTCCTGATGATCTCGCTGTACGCGCACGCCAAGGGCGACACGCTGGGCGCCAGCGCCCCGAAGCGGCTCTCGCTCCAGCAGCTCCGGGACCGGACGCTCTCGACCGACGTCGTCGAGCTGGTCGGCGGCCGCGGGCGGGTCACCGTCGAGGTCGCCGGCGAGGTGAGCGACATGGAGGGGTACCCGCCGCTGCCGGCCGAGACCCGCCGCGCGATCGTCGACGGCGACTGGATATTCCCGGCCGACCTCCCGCTCGCCGAGCTGGAGGACCGCTTCGCCGAGCGGCTCCGGACCGAGCTCGACCTGGCGGACGTCGCCGTGCGGATCGACGAGCGCGCCAACGCGACGGTGGCCGCGGCCCCGCCGACCGGCGCGCTGTCGAAGCGGGTCCCACAGGGGAAGCGCGCGGTGTCGGTGCCCGCGCTCGTCCCGACCGGGATCGCCCGCGGCGACGTCGTGCGCGTGATCGCGTCCGACCTCAGCGTGGACGGGACGGTGCTTGCCGCCCGGACGAGCGGGAAGCCGGAGCCGGGCGCCGTGGACCGGTCACAGGCGACGGCGCTCCTCGGCGCGGGCCGCGGCCGGGTCCTCGTCCTCTCCCGCGGCACGCGCCGGGAGTACGAGTTGACGACGCTGCTGCGGCGGACGGGGAAGCGGTTCCGAAAGGTGTCGGTCGTGGCCGGCGGTCCACTCGACGGCCACACCATCGGCGAGGTCGGCGTCCGGGAGGCGTACGACGTCGCCGTCCTCGCGGCGCGCCACGACTCGTGGACGATCGCGCCGAGCGGCTCGCAGCCCCTCTCGGCAGAGGACCAGCTGTTCGTCGTGGGGAGCCGCGACGCGCTCGACCGGTTCGCGGAGGTCGCGAGATGACCGCGACAGCGGGGGCGGTCGGGCCGATCGCCGCGGGGCTCGGCGGGCTTGCGAGCCCCCTCGTCGCGGTCGCGGCGCCCGCGGTCGACGTCGGCTTCGCGCGGCCCCGACAGGCGGCGGTCACGCTCGTCACGTTCGCGGTCCTGTCGGTCCTCGTCGCGGGCGCCGCGGCGCTGACGTACCGCTGGTACTTCCGCGGCGAGATCCCCGAGGGGGTCGCGGTCCTGCTCGGCGTCTCCGTCGTCGCGCTGTACCTCAACACCACCTCGCTGGGCGCCATCGCGGTCGGGGAGAGCCCGTCGCTGCTCGAACCGGAGAGCGTCTTCTTCAACGTCGTCTCGCTGGGCGTCGCGGCGGTGACCGCTCCCGGCGGTCGGTACGCCGGCGACCGGCTCGCGGTCGACGTGTTCGCGCTCTCGGGCGCCAGGCAGTTGGAGGGGGAGCTGAGCGGGATCGTCCGGGCGGTCGGGCGGTTCACCGCCGTCACGCTCCCGCCGGCGGAGGAGATCGAGGACATGGACACCTACGACCCGGTGTCGCCGGAGAAGAAGGCCGAGATGGCCGGGAAGACGCTGCTGTTCGCGCGGAAGCTCTCCGGCGAGGAGCTCCGCGAGCGGCTCGTCGCGCGGGTGAAAAGCGACCACGGCGTCGGCTACGTCGACGTCGACGTCACCGGCGACGGCGAGATCGAGTACTTCGCGGTCGGCTCCCGCGCGGCGGGGCTCGGGCCCACGCTCGCGCCGGGGTCGGCCGCGGTCGCCGTGGCGGCGGACCCGCCGAACAACGCGACCGCCGGCGACGCGGTCCAGCTGTGGCGGACCGACCCGGAGCCGAAGCGCGTCGCCACCGGCGAGCTCCGGGGCGTCGCCGGCGACGCGGCGACCGTCGCGCTCGACGAGTCCGACGCGGAGCGGCTCGCCGAGGAGGAGTCGTACCGGATCGTGACGCTGCCGGCGGAGCCGCAGGCCGACCGGGAGTTCGCCTCGCTGCTCCGGAACGCCGACGAGACGATGGCCGCGATCGCGGTCGGCGCCGGGAGCGCCCTCGCCGGGAGCACCGTGGGCGACGTCGAGGTCGTCGTCGCCGCCGTCCGACCCGAGAGGGGAGCGGTCCAGCCGATCCCGCCGCGGTCGTACACCCTCGCCGCCGGCGACCTGGTGTACCTGGTCGGTCGGCCCGACGCGATCCGCCGGTTCGAGGGCGACGCCGCCGGCGGGCGGGCGGACCCGTCGGCCGCCGTCCCCTCGCCCGAGTCCGACGACGGCGATGCCGACGTAGCCGACGCCGAATCCGGCGACCCCGAGTCCGGCGACGCTGACACCGACTCCGAATCGGGCGACGGGACGCAACGCTCTTGAGGCGTCCGTGCGGGGCCCACGTATGGAGTGGAAGCTGTTCGCGGACCTCGCTGAGATCGCCGGCGGCCGCGCCGTCGAGGTGGAGGCGTCGCCCGGCGAGACGGTCGGCGACGCGCTCGACGCCCTCCTCGACGCGCACCCCGACCTCCGGGACCGCGTGCTCGACGACGGGGCGGTGGCCGACCACATCAACGTCCTCCGGAACGGCCGGAGCGTCCGCGACGACGATGGGCTGGAGACGACGCTGGAGGCGGGCGACGAACTGGCGCTGTTCCCGCCGGTGAGCGGGGGCTCGACCGAGCGGTAGATCGGTCGTTTCAAACGGTCGCCCGCCGCATCACTCGACATGAGTGACGGCGACGACGGTGAGGGAGACGAGGGCGGGGAGCACGACCGACACGACCGCGCCGGCGACCCCAACCGCGAGGAGTTCCACGAGGACCCGGTCGGACACACTCGCGCGACGGCCGACATGACGGTCGGCCAGCTCGTCGAGGGGTACGGCGACGCCGGGATCGGCGCGGCGTCGGTCAACGAGGCGGGCGACGTGCTGGCGGAGATGTTCGCGAACGAGGACTGCACCGTCTTCCTCTCGCTGGCGGGCGCGATGGTCCCGGCCGGGATGCGTCGGATCGTCTCGGACCTGATCCGCGACGGCTACGTCGACGCGCTCGTGACGACGGGTGCGAACCTCACCCACGACGCTATCGAGGCCATCGGCGGGAAACACCACCACGGCCGGACCCACGACCCGGAGAAGAGCCTCCGCGAGCACGACGAGGGGCTCCGCGACGAGGGCGTCGACCGCATCTACAACGTCTACCTCCCGCAGGAGCACTTCGCCGCGTTCGAGGGTCACCTCCGCGAGGAGGTGTTCCCAGCGCTGGAGGCCGACCCCGACGCGGAGGGCGCCGACGCCGTCTCGATCGCCGATCTCACGCGCGAGCTCGGCCGCGCGAACGCCGCGGTCAACGAGCGCGACGACGTGGCCGAGGACCCCGGCGTCGCGGCCGCGGCGTACGACTGCGACGTCCCCGTCTACTGCCCCGCCGTGCAGGACTCGGTGCTTGGGCTCCAAGCGTGGATGTACGCGCAGACGGCCGACTTCACGCTCGACGCCCTCGACGACATGACGGAACTGACCGACCTCGCGTTCGAGGCCGACGACGCCGGCTGCTTGCTCGTCGGCGGCGGCGTGCCGAAGAACTTCACCCTCCAGACGATGCTCGTCACGCCGCGCGCCTACGACTACGCGGTCCAGATCACGATGGACCCGGAGGCGACCGGCGGGCTCTCCGGCGCCACGCTCGAAGAGGCCCGGTCGTGGGGGAAACTGGAGAAGGACGCCCGGAACGCCTCCGTCTACGGCGACGCGACCGTGATGCTGCCGATGCTCGTCGCCGCCGCCCGCGAGCGCGTGGAGTAGTACTGATGAATAGTAATTACATGTAATTAGATTTTTCACCCGGGAGCCACTAATCCGGCGTAATGGCCGACTACACTACCATCTCGCTGCGGAAGGATTTCGTCGCCGACGTCGAAGAGTACATCGAAGACGAACCGTTCGGCTCCGTGAAGGAGTTCGTGAAACACGTCGCCGTTCAGGAGATGGAGTCGGACGACGAGATCAGCGAGGCGGAGGCCCGTCGGATCGGACAGCGGCTTCGAGATCTGGGGTACGTGGAGTGATGAGCGTGGCCGACGGCAGCGCGGTCGACCTGCCCGATCGGGTGACGCGGGCGGACGCGATCCTCGCGGGCATGCCGCTGCTGTTCGCCGGCGGGTACGGCGTCGGCGCGGCGGTGTTCGGCGGGTGGGTGGCCGCCACCGCGAACGCGTCGCTGGCGTGCGCGGTGCTGATGCTCGACGCGATCGTGCGGAATCCGCCGCGCGCTCAGTGATCGGGGGCGGCGACGCGGGGACGTCACTCGCTTCTCGACTCCAGCCCGACCGCCTCGGCCAACAGCGCGTGCGACGTCAGCGCATCGTCGTGGTCTGGCACCGCGTGTTGGATCATCACCTCGTCGACGCCGACGCGGTCGGCCAACTGCTCCAACACACTCGCCATCGTCTCCGGGCTCCCGGACACCGATCGCGGCCACTCGTCGGCGTCGCGGGGGTCGGCTCCGGGACCCCCCCGAGCTCGTCTATCGCCTCTTCAACGCTCGGCGTCGAGTCCCCGAGCTCGCCGCGTCGCATCCGCCTGAACGTCGCCTCGGCGGGCGCGCGACGCCGCGCCGCGGCCGCGTCGGTCTCGGCGGCGACCGCGTTGACCGCGACCATCCCCGTCGGCTCGTCGGGGCCGCCGGGGAGCGCGCCGGGCTCGAACGCCTCGCGGTAGGCCGCGAACGCGCGCTCCGCGAATCCGGGCCTGATGAACCCGGCGAAGCAGTACCGGAGCCCGAGCGCCCCGGCGATCTCCCCGCTCGCCGGGCTCGACCCGAGCACCCAGGGGACCGGCGGGCCGTCTCCGGAGCGCGGGACGCCGAGGTCGGCGTACTCGTGGCCGTCGGGGTAGTCGTCGTAGAGGTGGCTCACGAGCGCGCGGATCCGCTCCTCGTGGTCCTCGTTCGGAGTCTCGACGCGGCGGCTCGTCCCGAGCGCGCGGTCCGCGGCCGCCGGGCCGTTCGCCCGACCGACGCCGACGTCGACGCGGCCGGGGGCGAGACCGTCGAGCGTCCCGAACTGCTCCGCGATCTTGAACGGGCTGTAGTGATTGAGTAGAACGGCGCCGCTGCCGAGCCGAATCGCGTCGGTCGCCGCCGCGAGCCGGCCGAGGAGCACCTCCGGGGTGGTCCCCGCGAGGCGGTCGGTCCGGCCGTGGTGTTCGGCGACCCAGAACCGCGTGTAGCCGAGTCGCTCCGCCTGCTCGGCGGCCGCGACCGTGTTCGCGAAGGCGTCGGCGGCGGTCCCGTCCGCGGGGACCGGCGAGAGGTCGACGATGGAGAGGTCCATGTCCGCGCTCGGCGACCCCCGGTCGTAAGGGTTGGGCCGGCGGCGGGATCGTGGGGTTCGAAAGGGGCAGTCGCTACGGGGTCAGCGCCGAAACGAGAGATCAGAGGGAGCGTCGTCAGTTGTCGCCGGTCTTCGACTGCCACGCGTAGTCGCGGCGCTTCGCGGACTTCCCGAAGCCGCAGGAGGAGCAGCGCTCCTTCTTGACGTGGTAGGACTTCTCGCCGCAGCGGCGGCACTTCACGTGAACCG
>NZ_CVRT01000080.1 GCF_001261915.1 Halorubrum sp. SD626R | reverse complement strand
ATGATGGGCGGCGGCGGTCCGGGCGGCGCGGGCGGCCCGCCGGGCATGGGCGGCGGTCCCGGCGGCCGCGGCGAGGAGGGTGGCGACCAGGCCGGTAACGAGGAGCTCGTGCGTGAGGTCCGTCAGCTCCGCGACGAGGTCCGCGACGCCACCCGCCAGCTCCAGCGCATCGCGCAGGCGCTCGAAGACGACTGAACTGACGCGACGCGATTTCTGTTACCGATACTGGCTCGTGCGGCGGTCGAACACGACGACTGATTGCGGGAGTACGTGTATCGATACGGTTGAGTGATTGTTTATAAATGAGCGAGTGGTGTCGCTGTCGGCTGTTTATAAATCATCGACGACTCCGCGGAGAAGACTTCCAAAGCCCCAGCCGGCGAGGCGGGCGCACGCTCGCTGTGCTCCTCACTCAGTCGCTCACGTTGTTCGCTCCCTCGTTGCGGTGCTTGCGTCGCCTGCGCCCGCCTCGCCGACTGCCCCTTTGAGTCCCACCCGACTGCAAAGCACCGCAGCCTCACGCCTCCCCAACCTCGTCGCTCGCTTCGCTCGCGACTCCCTCGCGCGCTCTCCTCACGCCCGGTGGGCGCTCGGAGGCGCGCGCCACAACACACCATTTATAAACGAAGGCCGCTGTCGCTGACATACTCTTAAATAGCGCCTTGCCACCGACGAACTGCAACACCCAGTCCCGCTATCTCTCACCTCCGGCTTCGTACTGGCACTCAAAAATCGCGGCGTCGATAGCCTGTTACCGACGGTTCGCCACGTTTAACACTCCGACCAGCCGCACGACTCGCACGTCTTGCAGCCCTCGGAGTAGTAGAGGTTCATCCCGCCGCAGTCGGGACACTCGGGCGATTCGCCAGCCGCGATGAGTTCCTGCATCGCGTCGTCGGCGCCGGCCGCGTCGTCCCCGCCGCTCGGGCCGGCCCCGTTCGCGCTCGGGCCGTCGGTCGCCGCGTCCGCGTCGATCGCGCCGACCGCGCCGCCGTCGGTCTGGCTCGTCGGCTCGCTCGCCAGGTCGCGTTCGACGTCGTCGAGGCTCTGCTGTTGCGGGATCCCCTTGTCGACGTCGTCGTCGAGGTAGCGGCGGAGCGCGGTGCCGATCGCGTCCGGGATCGACTGGATCTGCTCGCCCTTGTCCCAGGCGACCTTCGGGCTCCGGGTGCCCTGCAGCTCGTCGACGATCTCCTCGGGGTCGACGCCCGAGCGGAGCGCCGTCGAGATGACCTTCGCGAGCGCCTCGGTGAAGGAGTTGGTGTAGCCGCCGGAGTGGCCGATGTTCGCGAACAGCTCGAACGGCAGGCCGTTCTCGTCCTCGTTGATGGTGACGTACAGCTTGCCGTACCCCGTCTCGACGCGCTGCGTGACGCCCGACAGCGAGTCGGGCCGGGGGCTGCGCTCGCTGTAGTCGATGCTGGGCTGCTCGCTCGCCTCCAGCAGGTCCGCGATCTCCGCGTCGATCGCGGCCTGCACGTCCTCGTTGTCGAGGAACGCCTCGATGCCGCCGAACACCTCGCCGATCTGCTCGACGATCGCCTCGGCCGCCTCGCTCTCGTCGGCGAACTCCGTGTTCTTCGCGCGCGTCGTGAGCACCTGCTTCGAGCGGGTGCCGTCGCGGTAGACGGTGACGCCCTTCCCGCCGTGGTCGTAGATGTAGCGGTACACCTCCTCCATCTCCTCGGCGGTGGCGTCGTTCGGGAAGTTACACGTCTTCGAGATGGCGGAGTCGACGCCCTCCTGACAGGCGCACTGGACCGACGCGTGCTGCTTGCCGGAGAGGTCGCCGGTGACGACGAACAGCTCGCCGATGGCGTCCGGAACCGTCTCTAACCCGTCCACGCCGTCGAACTCGTTCGCGGCCATCTGCTCTTGGGCCTCCTGCTTGACGGCGTCGACGTCCACGTCGTTCTCCTCCAAGGTGCGCAGGAAGTAGTCGTCGAACTCGACGAGCATCTCGTCGCCCTGCACGTCGTCGGAGACGTTCTTGTAGTAGGCGACGTTGTAGATGGGCTCGCAGCCGCCGGTGGTGTTCCCGATCATCGACGTCGTGCCCGTGGGCGCGATCGTCGTCGTGTTGTGGTTGCGGATCGGGAAGCCGTCCTCCCACTCGTCGGCGTCGAGGCCGGTGTAGTGCTCGAACCAGTCGCGGTACTCGGTCGGGTCCGCGTACTTCGACTCCTCCCAGTCGTTGAACGTCCCGCGCTCCTGCGCGAGCTCGTGGGAGGTCTGCTTCGACGCGTGGTTGATGTGGGTCATCAGCTGGCGGGCGACCTCGTTGCCCTCCTCGGTGCCGTACTGGATGCCGAGCTGGATGTACAGCTGCGCGAGCCCCATGACGCCGAGGCCGATCTTCCGCATGTCGCGGACCTTCTGCTCGATCTTCTCGACCGGGAAGTCCGACATCGTCACGACGTTTTCGAGGAAGCGCGTCCCGTAGTCGATCCGCTCGTCGAACTCCTCGAAGTCGATCGCCTCCTCTAAGAACGCCGACATGGCGGCCTCCTTCGACTCGTACTCGTCGGCGTGCTCGGCGGACCAGACGCGCCAGTCCGGCGCGTCCTGCGCCGCGAGCGTCGAGAGGTTGATGTGGCCGAGGTTACACGCCTCGTACTCCTCTAACGGCTGCTCGCCGCAGGGGTTCGTCGCGAGGATCCGGTGGTCCGGATGCGCCTCGGTGTCGAAGGAATGCTCCTTGTTGACGCGTTCGAGGTAGATGACGCCCGGCTCGCCGTTCTCGTGGGCGCCCTCGATCATGTCGTCCCACAGCTCCTGGGCCGGGATCGACAGCTCCTCGCCGACCTCGACGTGCTCGCCGAGGCCGAACATGTCGTAGATCTCCTTCGTCTCCGGCGTCGTAATGTGCGGCTCGCCCGTGCGCGGGTTGGTGAACGTGAACTCCTCGTCGTTGTACAGCGCCTCCATGAAGTCGTCGGTGACGCCGACGCTGATGTTGAAGTTCGAGAGGTGACCCTCCACCGCGTTCCGGAGGTGTTCGGGGACCTTCCCGTCCTCGTCGATGAGGCCCCGGGCCTCCTCTAACGCCTCCTTGAAGGAGTTGTGCGTGAAGTCGTCGGGGTCGTTCAGGCGCAGCGAGTGAGCCAGCGAGACGTCCTTGTTCTTCGCGTGGATGAACTGGATCACGTCCGGGTGCGAGACGCGCATCACGCCCATCTGGGCGCCGCGGCGCGCGCCGCCCTGCGCGATCGTCTCGCACATCTGGTCGAACGTCCGCATGAACGTGATCGGGCCGGAGGCGAT
>NZ_CVRT01000079.1 GCF_001261915.1 Halorubrum sp. SD626R | reverse complement strand
ACGCGCGAGGGACGCCGCGAACGCCCGCAGGGCGTGAGCGGCGAGGCTGGGGAGGTGTGAGGTGCGGTTGCTGTGCGGTGCGGGATGGGACTCGAAGGGACAGCCGCGAGGCGGACAGAGGCGACGCAAGCACCGCAGGAGCGAGTGAAACGAGCGACGAGGAGCGCAGCGAGCGTCTGTCCGCCTCGCGGCTGGGGCTTCGGAAGTTGTCACCGATGATCCGCAGTCGACTGCGTACAGCCGAGCGGCTGGGGCTTCAGGGGTAAAAACGGCGTCTGCGCGGCCGACCGAATATAAACAGAGAACGGAGAAACGACGGTGCTTCTCGTAGTAATTGCCTCAGTCCTCGGCCCAGTAGTACAGCTCCTCGCGGGGCGCGTCGCAGTTCGGGCAGTTCGCGGGGAGCTGGTCGCCGATCTCACCCATCTCGCCGCACTCCCAGCAGCGCCACATCACGTAGGCGGTGCCGAACACGTCGCGCGCGTCGGTGAGGCTCAACGACCCCGACCCGGACGGCGACGAGACGTAGAAGCCGTCGTCGTCGACGCCGCGGACGGTTCCGATCTCCTCGCCCGACTCGTCGTACACCGTCTGCCCGATGCTCACGTCGGCGAATACGGGTTCGTCGGTAGCCATGCGTGGGTGTACGCGTTGATTGATTATAAGTGTGGGAGTAGATAGCACGATATGTGGGGGATGTCCGACCACGGATCGACGGGGAACATCCCTATCCCCAGCCGCTTGGCGATACGTGATCGATAACGGACCTGCGGAAACCACCTCCAAAGCCCCAGTCGCAGGGACTCGCGCGGCTCGCTGTGGTCCTCGATCGTTCGCTTCGCTCACGGTCTGCGGTCCTTACGTCGCCGTGCTTCGTCCCCGCGACTGCCCCTTTGAGTCCCACCCACCTGCAACCGCACCGCAGCCTCACGCCTCCCCAGCCTCGTCAGTCGCCGTCGCTTCGCTCCGGCGACTGACTCCCTCGCGCGTGCTGACTCGCGGCCGCCGGGGGCGACCGCTCGCAGGCGCGCGCCACCGCCGTCGCTACGGGCAACGAAGGGGTCACCGACACGAAAGCCGAAAGCCCGTTCGCTCAGGCGACCGGCGTGCGCTCGACGACGGTGCCGTCGACGGTCGGGTACTGCTCGACGATCTCGCCCTCCTGTAGGTCGCCGTCCTCGACCATCTCTTCGAGGAGCCACCACGCGACCTCGACGTGGTTCGACTTCGCGGTGTAGAACTCCTCGGGGACGCCGAGCGCGTCGAAGCGCTCGGGGTCGGCGAACGCCTTCCCGTAGACGAGCGTGCCGTCGTCGGTCACCTCGTCGAACTCGCGCCGGATGTTCTTCGCCATCCGCTTCAGGCGGTTGCGGTGTTGGGCGGCGTCTTTGAACACGGACGTACAGAAGTACACCTTCTCGTGGCTCGCCATCTCCGAGACGATCGCGTCGTCCTTCGACCCCTCGACGGCGGACATGTGGCCGTCCTGCAGCTCGAACCCCTCCTCCTGCATCCGGCGGTAGTTGCCGTCGGACATCTCGAACTCGTTGATGTTACAGAACTCGGCGGCGCCCTCGTCCAGAAAGTCCAGGAACTCCGGCTCCGCGCGGATGCCGGGGATCTCGAAGGCGGGCGTGAGTCCCTCCTCGCGGGCGATGTGGAGGATCTCCTCCCACTCGGTGCCGTGCATGTCGCCCCACATCTCGAGCGGCGGGTGGAAGCGGATCTCGTCGAGGCCCGCCTCCGAGAGGCGGCGCATGTTCTCGCGGCCGCCCGTGATCCCGGTGTAGAGGTGGGTGTGGTGGTCCTCGCCGAACTCGTCTTTCAGCAGTTCGAGGTACCGGCACGTCTTCGCCATCGCCTCCTGCGGCTCGCCGCCGGTGATCGAGGTGCCGAGCGCGCTCATGCGCTTGGCCTCCGCGATCACGTCCTCGTCGGACTCGACCTTCCGCTCGTTGGCGTACACGTCCGTGACGTTCTTCCGGTTCTCTCCGAGGGGGC